>CAYNYM010000200.1:0-6369 GCA_964401325.1 uncultured Desulfobacteraceae bacterium
GGTCCACATTTTCGGTCTCAATGAACAGGTCACCCCCATCGGGCATGGCGTCCGGGGCATTGATGAAAAGCTTCAGCAAAATCTGTTCCATTTGTCCCCGATCGGCTTCAATTGCAAAAAGGCTTTCCGATAGGCCCTGGTGAACCCGAATCTCCTTTCGGGTCCTGCTGAAGGACCCCATGGTTTCTTCCAGGAGCCTGTTCATGTCCACAGGGAGGACCTCATACTTGCCTTTCCTGGCATAGCCCAGGAGCTGACGGGTCAGTCCCACCCCGCTTTGAACCTGCTTTTCGATGTTTTTCAGCATCCCAAAATGGGGATGATTCGGCGCCATATTCAGGAGCATGATGGAAACATTTCCCTGCACGGCCATGAGAAGATTATTGAAGTCATGGGCCATCCCTCCCGCGAGCTTCCCGATCGCCTCCATTTTCTGTGCCCTTATGAGCTGGGCCTCCAGACGTTTCTTTTCGCTTGTGTCGTAAAGGACCGTAAGAATGAATGATTGACCGGCCGGATGAATCAGTTTGGCGAAAACAAGGGCCGTCCCAATCGCGCCTCCCTTGAACGTGAAAGCCATTTCCAATCCCTGTATTTCACCGGTTTTTTCTAGCCCCTCCAGGATTTTCTTTCTTTTGTCTGGGGAATAAAAACCCAATTCCGTGACGGTGCACCCCACAATTTCTTCTTTCGAGTATCCCGTCAGCTCACAAAACTTGTCATTCACATCAATCAGGCTCCCCGTTTCAACTTCCGTGAGGGAAATGGCCTGGGGAGACAGATCAAAGAGGCCTCGGAATTTGGATTCACTGTCCCTCAAGGCCCTTTCCGTTTGCCGGCGTTTATCGATGTTCCTCAAAATGCCCTGGGATCCGACAGGCCGGTTCCGTGCGTCGTAGAGAAAGGCCACCTTCAATTCTCCCCAGAAGGTGGAACCGTCCTTACGGATATACTCATATTCCATGAGAGGGATATCCGGAGCCTTCTTCTCCTCGGCCAGGGGCACAGCCCTTTGAAAACTGTCCATCGCCCTTTGGTAGGACTCGGGCGTCATGATGTCCTCCATTCTCAGTTTCAGGGCCTCTTCAGGACTGTAACCGAAAAGGGACTCTGCGGAAGGGCTGACATAAGTCACGTTGAGCACCATGTCCTGGGCAAAGATGACGTCGGTTGCATTCTCGGTAAGAAAACGATATTTCTCCTCGCTTTCCCGCTGGGCGGAGATCCTTTGCTTGAGCCTTCGGTTTTCTCCCTCAAGTCCATTCACCCTCTTTATAAGTTCATCCAGGTTCGGCCTTTCAGGCATTGATCTATCCTCTGAGTAAAAAGACGATTTGGCCCCAGATATCTATTTGGCATCTGGATTTGACAATATGTCGTTTTTGATTGCGAGCTGCATGGGTGCACCATATCCGGCAGGTCATTCCCCAATAATTTTTACAAGCACCCTCTTTTTCCTTCGGCCGTCAAACTCCCCGTAAAAGATCTGCTCCCAAGTCCCAAAATCGAGTCTCCCATCGGTGACGGCCACAACGACCTCCCGTCCCATGACCTGACGCTTCATATGGGCGTCGGCGTTGTCCTCACCCACATTGTGGCGATACTGGGAGACCGGTTCGTGGGGGGCAAGTTTTTCCAGCCAGATCTCGTAATCGTGATGGAGGCCGGATTCATCGTCGTTGATAAAGACAGAGGCGGTGATGTGCATGGCGTTTACCAGGACAAACCCTTCCTTGATGCCGCTCTCCCTCAGGCATTCTTCAACCTGGGGCGTGATGTTGATAAAGGCCCGCCTTGTCGGCACATGAAACCACAGTTCTTTACGATAGCTTTTCATTATGGGCTCCTCTTTCCGGGGCAACCCGAACCCTGTTCAGTTTTCGGAATTTGCCTTTCGACCGTTATAGCAATGGACCAGGAACGGTGTAAACGCCGTATCCCTTTCGATCGCCGTTTTTATCCTTTCCGCCTTACCCCTGTCCTCGTAGGGTCCGAGAAGAAGACGGTGCCAGATGTGGCCCTTTAGGGGGGCTGTTTCAATCCTCACCGCAAGACCTCGCTGTTCGAGCCCCTTCATGGCCTCCTCTGCCAGGTCCCCTTGGAGGAAGGAGGCAACTTGGATCTCAACAGAGAAGGGAGAGATCTCAATGGGCGCAGGATTCGGAATATCTCCCACGATTTCCCTGATGGCCCGGTCGACAAGAATAACGGTCCCCTCTTTTCTAAAGTGATAACCGGAACGAATAGAGGCGGGTATCGTCTCGAGGGGACTGAAAGGGATACCTCCGTCGTGTGAGCGTTTGATTTGTGTCTTCCTCCAGACACCCTCACCGGTCTTGCATTCCACCATTTCAATCCCGATTTCCAATGCAATCTGGGAATAAACTCCTGCGAAGTATCTCTTATACCCCAGTACCTTTCCATAGATGAGCAGATCCGTGTGGAAGAGGGCACCGAGGCTATCCGGCGAAAGCTCCCGCCATGCCTGGGACGCGGTTTCCCTGTGGATTTCCAGAATGCGGTCCACCTCTGAAAGTTCGATGTCGCGGTAGTTCTTGGCGCTGAAATGGCCGTAAAAACTCTCCCTTACAAATTTTGCCAGATCTTTTTCAGGGGTGATGTTTTCAAAAGGAAGAATTACGGCAGTGGGGGGGACGGGATATTTTTCAAGCCAGCCGGAGGAGGACGAAACAACAGGGGGTTCGGTCAGTTGAGAGGCACAGGAGGACAGGAACAAGAGGAGAAAGACACACAAGAAGGTTCCGTAAGAATTCTCGATGATGTTCCGCAATGTCACCCCTTGTCATTCCTTGAATCCGGGTAAGAATATGGCGTAAAAGTATAGGGTAAAGGCCGGCCCGTGTCAAAACCAAAACACCGGCAAGGTGAACTGTTGCGCTTTTCGAAACGCACTTGGCTGGTTTTCATCCGGCCGTCCGTATGACGGCCGCCACCCCCGTCGTGACCTGGTATATTCCGAATGCCACCAGGGCCAGGGCGGCAACAAGGCCCAAAATCTTGGTCATTCTCGGACCGAGTTTCCCGGCCGAAGCGAATAGGATGATGAGGACAACCAAACTGGAGATGAAGGTACCGTAAAAACCCGCCAGAAATGTGATCCCGAGGGCCGGTGAGGTCCGCCAGCCGGTCAGCGCGATGGGCCCGGCGACCACACTCCAGAAAATGTAGGGATTGGGGTTCAGAAAATTCATCATCACGGCGTGCAGAAAGGCCTGTCGGCCGGCCCCTTCGGGCGGCACCAACATCCCCTCGGCCTGACGGACAGTCAAGAAGAGACCCCGAGCCAGATAGAGGATAAAAAGACCTCCGGCAATACGCAGTGCATCGAGAAAATTCTGGGGCGTTTGGGTGAGCACAAACAGCACCAATGCAATGATCGGCCCGTCCGTGACCAGGGGCGCCAGGGCCGCGGGCAGGGTGCGTCTCCACCCATGCCGGAGTGCCCGGGAAAGCAGAAAGGCCTGGAAGGGGCCGGGCATGATGGCCGCCGAGAGGGCCAGGGTTGCTCCCTGGAGAAGATAAAGAATAAAAATCACATCTCATATCCCGACATAGTCATTTTCTCGAAAACGAAAATAGCCTTTTTCCGTTATCCGAATGAAGGGGATGGCCGCCGAGGTCAGGGTGATGAGGGTAAGGTGGGGTGTCGGGCTGGTTACGCCCAATTCGAGGAGCCTTTCTTTCAGATCCCTCAACTTTGCGGCAAGGTCTTCGATCCTTTCCTCGGACACATATCCCCCGACAGGAAAGGGGATAGCCAGCTTTATTTCATTGTCCACGGCCAGGACCGTACCTCCCTGGTCTTGAATGACCTGATTGACGGCCAGGGCGAGGTCCCGGTCGTTGGCACCGACGGCCACCACTGCGGAGACGTCCCAAGCCAGGCTCGAGGCCACGGCCCCTCTTTTCTGTCCCCAGCCTCTCACAAAACCGACGAACGTTTTTCCCCTGCCGCTCGCCCTCTCAATAAAAACGACCTTTAGTAAATCCTCTTTGGTGTTCGGCACGATGTTCCGGCTATCAAAGCGGACGCGTGCACTTCCCTCCCGGGTGACCAGCCCGTTTTCCTGGATGTCCATGGTCCTGACTTTTCCCATCTCTTGGCACGCGGCGGAGGACACGGCGAGTTGTTCCGGTGTAATAGGGGGTATGTGCACGGTCTTCATCAAAGTCTCCGGATAGGGCACTCTGGGCAAAGGAACCGTGACGTGTCCGTTATCGGATACGACTCGACCCTGCGAAAGGACGAGATCCGGTGTCATGTGTCCGAGTTCGGGGAGGAGGAGGATATCGGCGAACCGCCCGGGCGCAAGACCCCCCACCAGGTGATCCAGACCGAAGTGTTCCGCCGGGTTGAGACTCGCCATCCTGACGGCCTCAATGGGATCGATGCCCATGTCGACCGCCTTTTGGACCACCTCATGGAAATAGCCCCGGGTGAGGAGCAGTTCGGGATCGACCCCGTCGGTGCACAAGGTACATCGCCTCAAATCGATTTTGCCTATCAGGGGGCGAAGGCTCTCCAGATCACGGCGAATATAGCCTTCCCTGAGCATGGGGTAGAGTCCCGACTCCAGCCTTGCCAGCACATCTTGGGGCGACACGGCCTCGTGGCAGGACTGGGCCCCTGCTGCGGCGTAAGCGGCAAGTGTTTTTCCGTAGGCCCCGGCGGCATGGCCCTGGACCGATTTGCCGGCCTTCAAGGTCTCCCGGATAAGCTCCAGGACCCGGTCGTCGGGCGGCAGTATGGCATTCTGCCAGTAGGATTCCCCAAGACCCAAGACAAGGTCATCATCGATAAACCCCGTGAATTCCTCTCCACCGATGAAAAGCGGATCCACTGCCGGGCTGAGGGTCACCATCGGGGGCACCAGACAAAAGATTTTCACGGGTCGGTTCCGAATCTGCGCCAGAAAGGCCCTGAAACCCTTGGGTCCAAGGGAAAAGGCGTAGCTTTCCACTTCGGTCACAAAGGTGGTCGTCCCGCCCGGGATGGCGTATTCGAGGAGGTCCGAAAGATCACAGTAATTGGCAAAATGGGTGTGCGGATCGATATATCCCGGCGACATGATGCGGTCCCGAGCCTCGATGATCCGTGTTTTTTCCCCGATCATGGGGGAGGCATCCGGGCCCACATAAGCGATCCAGGGCCCTCGAATCGCAACCGAATAATGGGGCAACAACCTCCCTGAATAGACGTCGATCAATATACCGTCCCGCATGATCAGATCGGCGGGCTCATGGCCGAGGGCGGTTTCAAGAAGGCCGCGGTGGGGTCTGTCAATGAAGTGCATGGTTGAAAGTACCTTTATTTCGCTGTAAACAACCTGGTCCTAGGACCGGAGCAGGGTTTGTTGGATCTGTCATAAGATCCTGCGTTTTGACATTGAAGCCATGAAATCCGCTGGCGGATAAATCTACGGGAGCCGGATAAATACTGAAAACTCAAGGCCCTTGACGATATCGAATTTTGATCAAGGACGCAAGTCGGAAGACGGATTGAAGAGGCCCGGGCCCCTGCCTCGAATGCCGCCTTAAGTCTCGCCGCCGAAGTCTGCAGCTTGTGCGCCTTCTCTGATCGGCTTTCAGCCGATTTAAGATGAGAAAAGAGGATTCCATATTAGGTTGACATCCCCCGGTCTGGTTCAGTATTTTTTCTGTTATGAAAGGTCTTCATTTTCCTTTTTCCAATACGTTGAAACCTTTCCTGCCGGTAAAAGAGTATTTCAGCAACAATCTTTGGTCCCTGGTCATAGGTCTGTCCGGCCTTCTTGCGGTTGACTTCCTGCAGCTTATGATCCCGCTTGTCATCAAAAGGGCCATCGATACGCTGACCGTTGGAGAGGCAACCATCCGCATCTTGTTTCGCTATACCCTGGTGATCATGGCCATCGCCCTGGTGATGGCCGTTCTGCGGTATGTATGGCGATATCTTCTTTTCGGCATTTCGAAAAAAGTCGAGGAAGGATTAAGAAACCGGCTTTACAACCACCTGCAGACCCTGTCTTTGTCATTTTTTCAAAAAACAAAGACCGGGGACATCATGGCCAGGGCCGTCAATGATATCAATGCCATCCGCATGGCAACCGGCATGGGCCTGGTGGCTTTGACCGACGGCATGGTCCTGGGCATGGCCGCCGTGGGTTTCATGTTGAGTATCAGCCCAAGCCTGACCCTGATTTCCCTTGTCCCCGCCCCCGTCATCATTGTTTTTACGAGAATTCTGACCCGCCGCATGTCAACCGGCTACGAAAAGGTGCAGAAGACCTTTTCGGATCTGACGGAACGGGTGAGGGAGGCCTTTTCAGGCATCCGGGTCGTCAAGGCCTATTCCAGGGAATCCTGGCA
>CAYNYM010000201.1:0-6348 GCA_964401325.1 uncultured Desulfobacteraceae bacterium
TCGATATTTTTGACAAGGCGCCCGTTTTCCTTTAGCCTGAAAGATAAACCGTCTTAAAAGGAGGGGACCATGGGATTTCAAAGCTTTGAGGAGATTATCCGCTTTGCCATTGGAAAAGAGGAAGAAGCCATTGCCTTTTATCAAGAGATCAGCATGCTGGAGCCCCATCCGGGCACGAAAAAGACCTTTGAAGATTTTGCCGGGGAGGAGAAAAAGCACAAAGCCATGCTGGAGGAGATCCTGAGCGGAAAGAAACAGCCGGCCGAATATGATTTCAAATGGATCCCGGACCTGAAAAGGAGTGATTTCACGATAGACCTTGAGTATGAAAAAGGGATGCCCTGGACGGATATCCTCAGGTTGGCCATGAAGCGGGAGGAAAAGGCCCTGAGACTCTACAACGAACTCCAGGCCAAGGCGGAGAAAGAAGATTTTACAGCGGTCTTCAAGATGCTCGCCCAGGAAGAGGCCAAACACAAGCTTTCCCTTGAGACCCTGTATGATGACTATATGGCTGAACAGGGAGATTAAGCCCATACATTCGCAAAAACAATGAGATTTTGTAACTATTCAGGTTGTTTAGGCTGTAGGCTAAAGGCTATTAGCGTTCCGAACGCTTCGCTATCCGCGCATTGATCGAAGCAGGGTGCCCAAAACCTTCTCGGCTTCCACAATTTTTGATTCACAGCTAGAAACTTCATCAGCCAATTCAAATGCTCTGAGTTTCTTATGATCACGCATGTTTCCTTCCTGCGGTACCTCACAGCCTAAATGCCTGCAGCCTATCTAGCTGAGTCGTTGCGATATTTCAATATAAAAAGCCGGGTTTTTTGAACCCGGCTTTTTATATAGTCTCTTAGTGAGATTTAAATCTTCTCAACCGTGGTCTTGATATACTTGAGCAGGGGGGTGCCGCCTACCTGCTCCGTAAAATTGGGTTTCATGATGCTTGGCGTATTGATGCCCTTGAACTGGGGGTATTTGGGATCCCCTTCCAGTCCACGGCAGTGGCCGAAGCCTCCTGCGGATGCCAGGACGCCGCTCATGATATCCCAGGTGGGATGGGCCTTGATCTCCACCGCCCCCCAGGGGGACGTGACCCGGACCTTGTCGCCTTCACTGATGCCCAGTTTCTGGGCGTCCAGCTTGTTGATCCAGAGTGCATTGCTTCCATTGGCCTTCATGAGCTGAATGTTGCAGAAGGTGGAGGAATGCTCATGGAGAAAGAGTCGGAAGTTTCCGAAGATGAAGGGATAGTCCGCATCCGGCATGATGTCTTCATCGGGTTCCTTGTAGTCGGGCAGGGGGTCGATGCCTTTTTCCTGCGCCACCGTGTTGAGAAAGTTGTATTTGCCGGTCGAGGTCTTTCCGGATGACCCGTAGCCGTCGGGCACATTGAAGGAACCCCATTTCTTATACTTGTAGTAATCCGCCGGGTCCGTGAGAATGAAGCCCTTTGCCTTGAGTTCGTCATAGGACCAGGGCGTGCCCGCCAGTTGGTTGCGTTCGACCTCCTCTGCACTCTCCCAGGGAAAGGACTCTTTGAGCCCGAGTCTCTTGGCCAGCTCCAGGGTGATTTGGAACATGGGTTTAGAATCGTACATGGGAGAAACGATCTGGGCATAGTAGGCAATGAAGGCCTCATACATCCAATCCGCCTTGATCTGGCTCTGTTCCAGCCATGTGGCATCGGGGAGAACCACATCACTGAGCACCGCCGTGTTACACATAAAGGCATCGATGGTGGCCACGAATTCCATCTTTTCGACGGCCCGGGTGATGGCCTCCTGGTTACCCCAGGACAGGACCGGATCTCCGAAATAATTGATCATCGCCTTCAATTTTCCGGATTCAACGTCCGCCAGGAGATAGGCGGGGGCCCAGCCCGACCAGATCCCGAAGCTGTTCAGCTTGGGTGCTTTTCCGGCGGCCGGTTTTTCCTGGCCCTCACCCCAGGGCGATTTGAGTTTGCGTTTAAAGGGAAGGCTGGGCCCTCCAGGTGCGTCAAAGGTGCCGCATAGGGCATTGAGGGCCTGAATGGACGCCGTTCCGTACATGCCGTTATGGGTCTGGGCCAGTCCGGTCCACGAGATACAGCCCTTATTCCGGGCTGTCGCGAATTCCACGGCGATCCGTTCTATGGTGTCCTTGGGGACCCCGCTGATGCGGCTGGCCCATTCCGGATCCCTGACCACGCCGTCCTCTTCGCCAAGGACCCGTTTTTTGAATTCCTCGAAGCCGTGGGTCCAGTTCTCGACAAATTCTTTGTCGTAGAGGTCCTGCGAGATGATGACATGGGCCATGGCCATGGCGACGGCAGCGTCCGTGGAGGGTTTGACGGGGACCCACTCGGTGGCCAGGGTGGCGGTTTCCGAGCGGCGGGGGTCAATGACCACGAGCTTGGCGCCCCGTTTTACGGCGGCCCGAAGTTCCGCTGTTTTTCGCTGACTGTAAGATGTCGCGAGTTCATTCATCCCGAAATGGAGAATAAAATCAGATTCCTGGTAATTGATCCAAGGCCGTTTGTCGTTCAGGTTCTTCTCGTTGGCCATCCGATTGGCGTTGTCGCACATGGGCCGGTGAGTGGTCTTGGGGCATCCTAAATGGTCAAACAGGGCCTCGTGGATACTGTTGGCCCAGTCGTTGCCTCTCATGTAACCGAATTGGGCGTGGTCGTAAGTATTCAATGCCTCGACCACCCGATCGAGGGCCTCATCCCAGCTCGCCTTGCGAAATCGTCCGTCTTCTTTGATGAGCGGAGCCTTGAGCCGGTATGCGGAGTAAAGGTGCTTGGAAGCGGAGGCCCCTTTGGGACACAATCTGCCACCGCCTTTGGGGTCCCCCTGCAGACCGCTGTTGCCGGTCAGGACGCCGTCCTTCAGTTTGGCCGTCATCCCGCACAGGGCCCCGCAGGTGTAACAGTGGCTCGCCACTGTTTTTGCGGGTTCCGGTTCATCCACACCTTCTTCGATGGTGACATACTGGGGATCGAGGCCCAGGGCGTCGACCGCACCCAGCAACTTCTTTGTGGTCTCCTCGCCCTTGGTAAAGCCCTCGATTCTGAGGCTTTCGCACATGAGGGCGCCTCGCGTAAAGGCGGCAAGGCCCTGATAAAAGCTGTTTTCGGACGGTGCGGCCGCGACGAGCTGATCGCAAAAGGCAGGCACCCACTTGCAATATTTGTTTTTGAAGAAATCAAGGTAGAGTTCCTCGTTGCCCTTATCCAGGAGATATCGCAGGAATTCGAGCTGGACGGCAATATGCTCTTCCAGATCCTTGTATCCGGGGTTTTTTCGAACGCCTGCCTTTCGAAAGTATTCTCTCAGTTCAAACACCGGTTCCTGCATCACCACGGGTTCCCCGCTTCTGATCGGAGACTCGTAAGGAAAGACGGGGTTCGGCCCGGCATTGAGGAAAAGATCGGCGTAGTCGAACCGCAGCTGCCGGTAAAGATCGTCGGCCTGGCCGCTCTGAAGGTATTCCGTCATGAGCTTGGCCCCGCTCATAAGATCAATAAAACCGCACCCTGTAACCGCCTCGTTGAGGCCCTCTAGAAATTCGTTTTTCTGCATGGCTGCGACGAGCTCGGCGGAAACCTCGTCCCGATAGAGTGTCGAGAGAAACTGGTATCGCCTTGACCTGGTCTTCATCAATTCTGGATCCATAAACTCACCCTCCTTTAAAATTATTCAAAAAGTAATTTGCAAAAGGCATACCTACCGGGAAAAATCGGGGCATGTCGAATCAAGACATCGTGCACGTTCTCCGGGTCCAAAAAGAAAAGCCTTTATTTTTTTGTTGAATTTCCTCAAGAATTCATACGCCTTCGCAATCGGAACATTGGCATCCTTATTCCGTTGCCTTCTCATTTTGGCCTCCTTTAGGGTTGATCAAGGAAGTGAATAAAAAAACTCATATTCCCTCAAGAATTTACAGTGGGGGCCCGGATTTCATTTATGGATTGGGGGAAAAGAGGCCTCTTGCACGTTAAGGTGCAAGAATTTTTTTGCACTTTCGGGGTAAATTCCCTATACTTATTGGGAAAATCAAAGGAGAGTCTTATTGGTGCTGTTTCCGGGTCCGCAATAAGAGTATTGCATATGTCTGATTTCATCGTTTTTCGGGGCGGGGTAGCCGGATGGACGACAACAGTGGAAAAACAGTGATATGACCGAAAAGAGGACGCTTCTTATCGTTGATGATGAACCGGATATGCTTGTCCTTATCAAGCGGACGGTTTCACGGAAGACGGATTGGGAGGTCCTGACCGCACCCTCAGGCCGGGATGCCCTCAGTGTCCTGGCGTCCTCGCGTGTGGACCTGGTGCTCTTGGATATCAAAATGCCGGATATGGACGGCATGGAACTCCTTTCCCGCATCAAAAAGACGCGGGAAAACCCCACGGTGGTCATGATGACCGCCTACGGTGTCATAGAACTGGCCGTGGAATCCATCCGGAACGGGGCCTATGACTTTATTACCAAGCCCTTTGATGATACACGGCTTCTCCTGACCCTGAACAAGGCCATGGAATACCAGTTGTTGATCCATGAGAATCAGAACCTGCACCGTCTGATCCGCAAACGGGATGTTTTTCAGAATATCGTTGGGCGATGTCCAAAAATGAAGAGGGTTTTCGAGACCATTCACATGGTCAGCCAGACCGACGCCACCGCACTTATAACCGGAGAATCGGGCACAGGAAAGGAACTGGTGGCCAAGGCCATTCATCAGCTTTCTCCCAGAAATGAGGAGAACTTTGTGGTCGTGAATTGTCCCGCCCTCCCGGAAAACATCCTGGAAACGGAACTTTTCGGTTATACCAAAGGGGCCTTTACGGATGCAAAGCATGATAAGAAGGGGCTTTTTCAGGAGGCGGACAAGGGAACCATTTTTCTGGATGAAATCGGGGACCTGCCCCTGAGCCTCCAGACCAAACTTTTGAGGGTCCTTCAGGAAAAGGAAATAAAGCCCGTCGGCCACCCCAAGACATTTAAGGTGGACGTCCGGGTTGTGGCCTCCACCAACAGGAACCTCAGGGAACTCATGAGTGATGGCAGATTTCGAGAGGATCTCTTTTACCGGCTGAACGTTGTTTCCATTGAACTCCCTCCCCTCAGGGAAAGGGAGGAAGACCTTCCGCTTCTGATCGAGCATTTTTTGAAAATCTATTCGAAAAAGTTCGGGAAAAAAGGTCTCACTCTGGCCCCCGGATTTATGGAGACCGTCCATGCGTATTCCTGGCAGGGCAATGTCCGCGAATTGGAAAATGCCATCGAACGGGCGGTCATCATGGCACGGAGCAGTGCGATCACTGTTTCGGATCTCACGCCTGAGGTCCGTGAGGAGTGCGCCGTTGCGACCTGTGTCAAGCATCTTCCCTATCGGGAGGCCAAGGAGGGTGTGTTGACCAGCTTCAATCAGGAATACCTGACCCATGTCCTGAGTGAGCAGCGGGGAAATGTGACACATGCCGCCAAGCAATGCGGCCTTGAGAGGCAGGCCCTTCAGCAACTTATTCGTCGTTACGGCATCAAGGCCGAAGACTTCCGTAAGTCCCCCCTATAGTCCCCTCCTTGTCCCCAACAATGCCCGAACCGGGCTCAATCCCCTAAAATGGAGCCGTCACAGTGCAATAGATTTATTGCGTTTCCAGAGGCCTATGGTGCTCTTGGAATTATGCTTAGTGTTAAAATTGTATAATATCAATAGGTTGCTCGTTCGTTAGGGATGGGCACGTATCTTGCGATATCCTGGTTGTAAATTCCGTGGTGCAGAAACGAAAAGGCTTATGGCACTGTTCCTAATCATAGATGAAGACGTCGATTCAGGTAATCTGACCCGTAGGAGGCTCTCGCGACGGGGACACGAAGTGGTGGCCTTTACAAGGACCGAAGGGGCCCTGAAATGGCTCACAATGAACGCTCCCGACCTGATCCTTGTGAGCGCGGGAAAATACGGCGAGAAGGCTGGGGCGCACCTAGAGGCCCTGGAGAAGGCCGGCATCCGGGGAGCGGACATCGTTCTCGGCACAGAAGAGGGCACACTGAGGGACGTGAGAAAGGTCTATCGACAAAAAGTTCGAGAGGTTGTGATCAAGACATCCGATTTCGAAAAGCTCGAAAACCTTGCCGCCATGGGGGGCTGACGGTGTCCCGGATCGAGACGCCATAACTTTTACCTGAATTTTGCAAGATTCAGGTCTTACGTCTTTCGGAAGGGAAATGCGAGGAAACAAACCCATGGAAAAAAGACAGGCATCAATGATGGGCAAAACTGTCTATGTCCTCGCAGTGGGTGTGATGGGCACCCTCTTGGTGACCCTATTCCTTTTGACGTTTCTGCATC
>CAYNYM010000202.1:0-6344 GCA_964401325.1 uncultured Desulfobacteraceae bacterium
TCTATGATTTCACTGATCACTCCGGCGCCGACTGTTCGTCCGCCCTCTCGAATGGCAAACCGCAGTTCCTTTTCCATGGCTATCGGCATAATCAGATTCACTTCCATCGCTACATTATCGCCAGGCATGACCATCTCGACGCCCTCAGGCAGCGTTACCACGCCCGTCACATCCGTCGTCCTGAAATAAAACTGGGGCCTGTATCCTCCAAAAAACGGCGTATGACGACCTCCCTCTTCCTTTGTCAGGATATACGCCTCAGCCTTGAACTTCGTGTGCGGCGTTATCGACCCGGGCGCCGCAACCACCTGGCCGCGCTCCACTTCGTCCCGCTTCGTGCCTCTCAGCAATACCCCGATATTGTCCCCGGCCATTCCCTGGTCCAGAATCTTCCGGAACATCTCAACGCCCGTGCATACCGTCTTCATCGTCTCCTTGATACCGACGATCTCCACTTCCTCGCCCACCTTGATCACACCACGCTCAACCCGGCCCGTGACCACCGTCCCTCGTCCTGAAATACTGAACACATCCTCTATCGGCATCAGGAACGACTTCTCCGTATCCCTCACAGGTTCCGGTACATATGCATCAATCGCCTCCAGCAATTCAAAGATCGGCTTCACTTCCTCGCTGTCGACATCATCACTTTCAAGCGCCTTCAAGGCACTGCCGCGAACGATGGGTATGTCATCACCGGGAAATTCATACTTGGTCAGGAGCTCTCTCAGTTCCAATTCCACCAGCTCGATCAGTTCCTCATCATCCACCATGTCACATTTGTTCAAAAAAACCACGATACTCGGCACGCCAACCTGACGGGCCAGCAATATATGCTCCCTTGTCTGGGGCATCGGTCCGTCATCCGCACCCACGACCAAAATCGCTCCGTCCATCTGGGCCGCACCCGTGATCATGTTCTTGATGTAATCCGCATGTCCAGGACAATCCACGTGCGCATAATGCCTGTTGGCCGTCTCATATTCCACATGCGCCGTTGCAATCGTTATCCCTCTCGCCTTCTCTTCCGGCGCATTGTCTATTGCATCAAAGGGGATAAAATCCGCCTGCCCCTTCTTCTCTAAATGCTTCGTCATCGCCGCAGTCAAGGTCGTCTTACCGTGATCAATGTGCCCTATCGTCCCAACGTTCACATGCGGCTTCGTCCTCTCAAATTTCTTCTTTGCCATCACTTTCCTCCTTGTGACCCACTTAATCAGAGAAGTAATCTAATATGATCATACTTAATTAGAATTTTTCCATTGTATAAAGAGCGCCTATAAACCAGACGACCTACCAGCGGTAGTGCGCGAACGCCTTATTGGCCTCAGCCATCCTGTGGGTATCTTCCTTTTTCTTTATTGAAGCACCCCTCCCATTGGCGGCGTCCATGAATTCACCTGCAAGCTTGGAGGCCATACTCTTCTCACCCCTTCCCCTTGCGAATGAAATGATCCACCTAATACTCAGAGCCTGACTACGCGACGGCCTCACCTCAGTGGGCACCTGATATGTGGATCCGCCCACCCGTCTCGATTTAACTTCCACAATAGGTTTCACATTATTCAAGGCTTTTTGGAACACCGTCAGGGGATCATCTTTAGTCTTTTCCCTTATAATCGTAAATGCATCATAGAGAATCGACTGCGCAACGCTTCTCTTGCCGTCTTTTAGCAGGGAGTTTATGAATTTTGAGGCCAAATCGCTTTTATACAGCGGGTCCGGCATTATCCTTCTTTTTGCAATCATTCTTTTTCTGGGCATTTAAAACTCCTCTAGATACCCTTCGGCCTTTTGGCACCGTATTTTGAACGTCCTTGACGTCTGTCATCCACACCAGAGGTATCCATCGTTCCCCTTATCACATGATATCTTACGCCGGGAAGGTCTTTGACGCGGCCCCCTCGAATGAGCACGACAGAATGCTCCTGTAAATTATGCCCTACCCCCGGGATGTAGGAAGTCACTTCGATCCCGTTGGTCAGTCTGACCCTGGCCACTTTTCTCAACGCTGAGTTAGGCTTCTTTGGCGTCGAGGTATAGACCCTTACGCAAACGCCTCTCTTTTGAGGCGAGCCTTGAAGCGCGGGCGTCTTCACCTTTTTTTTGGCTTTTAATCGCCCCTTCCTTACGAGCTGATTTATTGTCGGCATGAACTCTTCTCCTGGACATTCCTTCGTTGGCACCCGGCTCTGTTCAACCATTACCGCCGCCTGCAAAACATCTGAAATTACAAAATTCTTCCTTTTATGCCTTGCTCACCGTTTTGTCAAGCTATTTTCACCATCCCTTTTGGTTTTATTGATTGCCCAAGCCTATGTTGAGGTTCCTGTAACCGCTGGCTCCCGTCCCCGCAGGTACCAGACGCCCCATGATCACATTCTCCTTCAGGCCATTGAGATAGTCAATCTTACCCGCCACACTGGCATCTGAGAGAACTTTTGTGGTCTCCTGAAAGGAGGCGGCGGAAATAAAGCTTTCCGTACTCAGAGAGGCCTTGGTGATCCCTAACAAGAGCGGCTCAGCTACAGCCGGTTTCCCACCTTCTTGAATAAGCTTTTCATTTGCCTCTTCAAATCGCCACTTTTCCACATGCTCACCCAAAAGGAAATGAGAATCGCCCGCCTCGGTAACCGTAACCTGTCTCAGCATTTGTCGAACAATAACCTCTATATGTTTGTCATTGATACCGACACCTTGAAGACGGTAGACCTCTTGTACCTCATCCACAAGATACTTCGCAAGTGCCTTGACCCCCCTGACCTTCAGAATATCATGAGGGTTGGCGGAACCGTCCATGAGTGGTTCTCCGGCGCGAATAAAGTCCCCCTCCAGAACACTTACGTGCTTACCTTTAGGTATAAAATAATCGATCGAATCGCCAAATTCCGGGGTAATGGTAACCTTGCGTCGCCCTTTGGTATACCGCCCGAAGGTTACGGTACCATCTATTTCGGTCAAGACTGCATTTTCCTTCGGCTTTCTTACCTCGAATAATTCTGCAACCCTGGGCAGCCCACCGGTAATATCCTTGGTCTTGGTCGTTTCCCTGGGTATCTTAGCCACTACGGTCCCCGCCTCGACCTCCTCGCCCTCATTGACCATAATAATGGCACCAATCGGCAGGTGATAGCGCGCCACACCTTTTGAAGACCCTGGAATATTGGCGGTGCCGCCCTTTTTATCTTTTATGGAAACACGGGGTCTTGCGTCAATATCTCGGGACTCCACAATAACCCGACTGATCTTCCCCGTGACTTTATCCCGTTTCTCCTGCATCGTGACATCGTCAATGATATCACCAAATTTCACAACTCCAGGCATTTCGGTCAAAATTGGAATATTAAAAGGATCCCATTCGGCGAGCACCTCACTTGCCTTGATAGTCTCCCCGTCACTGACCTTTAATACGGCCCCGTAAATGATGGGGTATCTCTCGACCTCTCTTCCCCCCTTGCCCAATATGGATACCTCGCCATTTCTATTCATGGCCACGTAGCTGCCCTCGGCATTCTTGACCGTCTTGATATTCTGAAAACTGACAATTCCCCCATTGCGCGATACGACAGTGGTCTGTTCCACACGCTTGCTCGCGGTACCACCAATGTGGAAAGTCCTCATGGTCAACTGTGTCCCGGGCTCACCAATGGACTGCGCGGCGATAATACCAACCGCTTCACCGATATTGACCTCATGGCCGTGGGCAAGATCGCGCCCATAACACTTTTTGCAAATTCCCCTTTTTGCTTGGCAGGTCAGTACGCTTCTAATCTTCACTCGTTCCAGGCCCGCAGCCTGTAACTTCTCCACCTTTTGCTCGTCGATTTCTTCATTGGCCGCAATGAGCAAATCTCCCGTGATCGGATCGAAGATGTCCTCCAAGGCGACTCTTCCCAACACTCGATTACCCACCCTCTGGATAATTTCCCCTCCTTCGATGAGCGACGATACCCAGATTCCGTCCACAGTCCCGCAATCATCTTCGGTAATGACCGTATCCTGAGCTACATCAACAAGCCTCCTGGTCAAATATCCCGAGTTTGCGGTCTTAAGGGCTGTATCGGCGAGTCCCTTCCTTGCACCGTGGGTGGAGATAAAATACTGCAGTACAGTGAGGCCCTCCCTGAAGTTTGACGTGATGGGGGTTTCAATAATCTCTCCTGATGGCTTGGCCATCAAGCCACGCATTCCCGCCAACTGCCTCATCTGGTCCTTGCTTCCCCTTGACCCGGAATCGGACATCATATAAATGGCATTGAAACTGTTGGCCTTGACCTTGACGCCATTAGAATCCGAGATTTCCTCGATCGCCATCTCATTCATCATCTCTGAGGCGATATTTTCTGTGGATTGGGCCCAAATATCCACGACTTTGTTGTATTTCTCCCCATCCGTAATCAAACCACCCTTGTACTGATCATCAATTTTCTTAACTTCACTTTCCGCCTTTTCGATAATCGCACTTTTACGGGAAGGAATGGTCATATCCTTCATGGAGATGGAGATGCCCGAAATAGTAGCGTACTTGTAACCGATATCCTTCAAACGGTCAGAGAGGATTACCGTAGTCTTGATCCCAGCCCTTCTGTAAGATTCGTTGACCAGGTTGCGCAGGGCCTTTTTGGTCATGACATTATTGATCAGGGAAAAAGGGAGTTCCTTCGGCATAATCTCATAGAGAAGCACGCGCCCT
Source organism: uncultured Desulfobacteraceae bacterium (assembly GCA_964401325.1). Classification (GTDB taxonomy): domain Bacteria; phylum Desulfobacterota; class DSM-4660; order Desulfatiglandales; family HGW-15; genus CAYNYM01. The sequence goes on from CAYNYM010000202.1 coordinate 4,694, forward strand.
GTGGTCGTTTCTTCAATTTTCCCGTCAATCCTGACTTTTATGGATGCATGAAGGTCCAACACCCCCAGATCATAAGCCATTCTCACTTCATCGGAATTTGCAAAGATCTTTCCTTCGCCCTTGCTAAAGGGCCTTTCCCGAGTCATGTAATAGATCCCGAGCACGATATCCTGGTTGGGCACGATGATGGGCTCACCATTTGCGGGGGATAGAATATTGTTGGTGGACATCATGAGGACCCTTGATTCGATCTGGGCTTCAATCGACAAGGGGACATGGCAGGCCATCTGATCGCCGTCAAAATCGGCATTAAAGGCCGTGCAGACCAGCGGATGAAGCTGAATCGCCTTGCCTTCTATGAGAATGGGTTCAAAGGCCTGAATGCCGAGTCGATGGAGCGTCGGCGCCCTATTCAGCAGCACGCAATATTCCCGGACCACCGCGTCCAGGGCATCCCATACTTCCGGGGTCTCTCTTTCCACCATTTTCTTGGCGGATTTGATAGTCGTAGCCAGACCCTTCTCGTCAAGTTTGTTATAAATAAAAGGCTTGAAGAGTTCCAAGGCCATCTTCTTCGGCAGGCCACACTGATGAAGTCTCAGATCCGGTCCCACCACAATGACGGATCGCCCGGAGTAATCCACCCTCTTTCCAAGCAAATTCTGACGAAAACGGCCCTGCTTTCCCTTGAGCATATCGCTCAAGGACTTAAAGGGACGCTTATTGGCTCCGGTAACAACCTTTCCCCTTCTCCCGTTGTCAAACAAAACATCCACGGCTTCTTGAAGCATCCTCTTCTCGTTTCTCACGATAATTTCAGGTGCATTCAATTCGAGAAGCCGTTTCAATCGGTTATTGCGATTGATCACGCGTCTGTAAAGATCATTCAGGTCGGAGGTGGCAAACCTTCCCCCATCCAAAGGTACAAGAGGCCTTAGGTCCGGAGGTAGAACCGGTATGACATCCAGGATAGTCCATTCCGGTTTGTTTTTTGAATCACGGAACGCATCAATGACCTTCAGACGCTTCGCAAGCTTTTTTCGCTTTGCGTCGGACCTCGTCTCAATCATCTCGGCTCTCAAGGTCACGGAGACCACGTCCAAATCGAGATTCCGCAGAATGCTCTGGATGGCTTCTGCTCCTATTCCCACCTGGAACCTATCCCCATACTCCTCTCTGGCCCTGTAAAGCTGCTCGTCGGTCAAAAGCGTGTTCTTTACCAGAGGCGTATCTTTAGCATCAAGTACAATATAGTTTTCGAAATAGAGGACACGTTCAAGGTCCTTCAAGGTCAGATCCACAAGGTTACCGATCTTTGAAGGCAGGCATTTCAAAAACCATATGTGCGCCACAGGGGATGCAAGTTCAATGTGCCCCATGCGTTCACGCCGAACCTTGGACTGGATGACCTCCACACCACATTTCTCGCAGACAATGCCGCGATGTTTCATTCTTTTGTATTTACCGCAGTTGCACTCGTAATCCTTTATGGGTCCAAATATTTTTGAACAAAACAGCCCGTCCCTTTCCGGTTTAAACGTGCGGTAATTAATTGTCTCCGGTTTTTTCACCTCACCGTATGACCGCCCCCGAATTTTTTCGGGAGATGACAGGGAGATCTTGACAGCATTATAGCTGGATGGATCTTTTG
>CAYNYM010000203.1:0-6293 GCA_964401325.1 uncultured Desulfobacteraceae bacterium
TTCATGTTGGTGCCGCCACTGAAACCGAAATGAAAGAAAAGAAAGCCCGTGTAGCGCAAATGACGTGGGAGGGAAGGCCGCCAACCTGGGTGAGATTTATAACCGTGCCCATCTTCCTGTACCCCCGGGCTTTGCCGTGACCACCTATGCCTTTCAGCAGTTCCTGGATTTCAACAATCTGACCGATATCATTGACACCAGGTTGAAAGATCTCGATGTCAATGATACGGAAACACTGATTCATATCAGTCTTGAGATCCAAACCCTCATGATGAAGGGCGAGGTTCCCCTGATGCTGGAGAAGGCCATTTTAGACGCCGCACGGGCACTCAAAGGGAGGATCGGGGAAGATCTGCGTGTCTCTGTCAGGAGCAGCGCGACCAGCGAAGATTCCGAGTCCAGCTTTGCGGGCCAATATTCGACCGTGCTGAACGTGAGAGAAAACGGCCTCATTAGGGCCTATAAGCAGGTGCTTTCCAGTCTTTTCAATCCCAGGGCCGTTTTTTATCGCCGCCGAAAGGGCTACCCCGATCACGATGTCACCATGAGTGTGGCCTTCGTGAGGATGATCGACGCCAAGATCAGCGGCGTCATGTATACGGTAGACCCCAATGACAGCCGCAACGGCCTTATCATGATCAGCGCGGTGTGGGGGTTGGCGGTGGGTGTTGTCGAAGGTTCCGCCAAGGCCGATTTTTTTCAGATCGACAAGAGGACAAGAGAAATCTTCGCTTCCAGGGTGGCGCCGAAGAGCAAACGGATCATCCCCGAGCCCATTGAGGGGATCCGGGTGGAGACCTTGCCCTATGATCTGAAAGAAAGGCCCTGTCTTGACAGTGATCAGGTCAGAAGACTCGTGGATTGGGGACTGCGCCTTGAAAGACATTACGGCCATGCCCTTGACATCGAATGGGCCATAGATCCGGACGGCAGGTTGTATATTCTCCAGGCCCGTCCCCTGGGACGTTCTCGGAGTTATGGGGAGAGGGGAGAAAAAGTGGATTCCAAACGGGAGTTCCCGAATCACCCCGTCCTGTTGAAGGCAGGGGCATCGGCCTCTGATGGAACGGCCTCCGGACCGGCCTATGTCCTTGAATCGGATCACCTGTTTCACCATATCCCGGAAGGTGCCATTGTCATTGCCAAACAGACCTCTCCCCGTTATGTGTCCCTTATGGGGCGAATCCGGGCCATCGTAACCGACGTGGGAAGCGTCACCGGGCATATGGCCTCCGTGGCCAGGGAATTCCAGATCCCTGCGCTGGTCGGTACCGGGGCGGCCACGAAAAGGATCCCACACGGCGCGGAAATTACCGTGGATGCCGCCAACCGGACAGTGTATCGCGGGCATGTGGCATCGCTCCTGAAGGAAAGAAAACCTCTCAATCCCATGAAGGGAAGCCCGATTTATAAAACGGTGAAAAAGGCATTGAAGAAGATTTTACCCTTGAATCTCACGGACCCGAGGCAGGAAGATTTCAGCCCCGATGCCTGCCGCACCATTCATGATATCATCCGGTTCTCCCATGAAATGGCCATGCAGGAGATGTTCCGAATCGGGAAGGAGCTGGATTCCGGAGAGTACTCCGCCGTTCCGCTTCAGGCGGCTGTCCCGATGAAAATCCTCATCGTCGATCTGGGCAAGGGCCTGAGCCTAAGGCCGGAGGGAAGGGTCGCACGATTCGAAAATATCGCATCCTCGCCCTTTCGGGCCCTTCTCACCGGAATGACCCTCAGGGCCGTTCCCTGGAACCGGGATGGCGCCGATGAGATCCTGCATGGTGGTGCGACTGAAAGCGGGGTCAGAGATGAGACGATTTTGGAAGAAGAGACCGAAGTTACCTCAAATTATGCTATTATAGGTGGAAATTACCTCAACTTCAATGCCCGCCTCGGGTACTATTTCGCGACCATCGATACCTATTGCGGGCCGATGGTCAACGACAACTACATCACTTTCCAGTTCAAGGGTGGAGCCGCGGATATCGGCAGGCGATCAAGGAGGGCGCAGATTGTTTTTATGATCATTCGAGAGCTGGGGTTTAAGTCCGAGCAAAGGGGGGATATGGTTAGAGGGGAGTTGAAAAAGTATTTAAGCCGGAACTTCGAAGAAAAGCTCGACATGCTCGGACGACTACTCGGCTATGTCAGTTACCTGGATTCGGTCGCCATGGACGAGGAAACGGTTGATTGGTATGTGGATCAGTTCCTGAAAGGGAACTACTGTCTTAAATGTTGTCCATCCAGAAATACATGATTTCCAGGTGGAACGATCAGTCCCGCCCTGCGGGACAGTCGGCCTTCAGCTCAATTCCTTTTTCCTTCTTGGGTTTTGTCCCGCCACGGCGGGACTGATTACGGTAAGCTGGAAGCCGGGCCCTCAGGACCCGGATCCTTCGCCCCGGTCCCCAACCGCATATCGCCCCCTGTGTCCCTGCTTTTGCCTTTACTTAAAAGGCCTCTTCACCTATACTTTTTTTGCTGAAAATGAGATTTTCGTGAGGTGGGAAAAGGGAAATGGTGATGTCCTCAATCTTTGACCGGAAACCGAAAAATGACAGCCATTCGATGGAGACGATCGGACAGCATGATGCCCGGCACCGCATGGAAGAAATGAAGGCGTTGGAGTCGTCGATCCTCGATGCCATTCCACAGGCTGTCGTGGGTCTGCGCAACCGCCGGATCAATTTTGTCAACCATGCCGTCAAAGTGGTATTCGGATGGGATCCGGAGGATTTGATCGGTGAATGTGCATGGATCTTTTACCGCAACGAAAATGAATCAAATAAGATTGCGCAAATCTTCTACTCCGCCCTCGAAACGCAACGCACCTATTCCGTCGAATACCCTTGCCGCCGAAAGGAGGGCCAAGAGATCCTCTGCATGTTGAGGGCCTCGCGGATCGGAGACAAACTGGAAGAACGGCGAATTGTGATCACCTATGAGGACATTACCGAACAAAAGCAGGCAAAAGATGAACTGGAACGCTCCCGTGAAAAACTCAGGAACCTCTCCGCCCATCTGCAGGTGGCGCGTGAAAAGGAGCGCACCCGCATTGCAAGAGAGCTTCACGACGAACTGGGACAATCCCTGACGGCCCTCCAGATGGATTTTGCTTGGCTCGACAACCACTTGCCTAAAAAAACCGATACGCTGAGGGAAAAAGCGAGGCGCATGAGCCGGCTGGTCGACACGACCATCGAAAGCGTTCGCAGAATTTCAAAGGAACTCAGACCTATCCTCCTGGACGATCTCGGTCTCAATGCGGCAATGGAATGGCATATCCAGGAGTTTCAGGAGCGATCGGATGTTAGATGCGATGCCTATCTTGAATGCGATGACAGCGTCATCGACAAGGATCTGTCAACGGCTCTTTTTCGCATTTTTCAGGAAGCACTTACCAATATCGCCCGCCATGCCGACGCCACAGAGGTCCGGATAGGACTGAGCCGAGAGGGGAATGAATTTTGCCTGGAAGTCATGGACGACGGAAGGGGCATTTCCCCTGAACAGATCGATGATTCCATGTCACTTGGCATCATCGGGATGCGCGAACGAGCGCACCTGTGGGGTGGGAGTGTTTGTCTAAGGGGGAAGGGCGGCGGGGGAACGATCGTCACCGTAAGAATACCGATTTCCCGAGGAGAGAGATCAGATGCTGCGAATTCTCGTTGCCGATGACCATGCGGTGGTTCGTGAAGGGGTCAAGCAGATTCTGGCCGACGTGAGCGACATGGTCGTCCAGGGCGAGGCCGGGGATGGTCGGGAGGTCCTCGAAAAGGTCATGCAGCACGACTATGATTTGATACTCCTTGACATATCCATGCCGGGCAGAGGGGGGCTTGAAGTCCTGAAGGAGATCAAGACCCGTCAACCTAAAATACCCGTGCTCATCCTGAGCATGCACCCTGAAGAGCAATATGCCATCAGGGCATTGCGCGCCGGTGCCGCGGGATACCTTACAAAGGCCAGTGCGCCTCAGGAATTGATTGGTGCAATCAGAAAGGCATCCCGGGGCGGGAAATACGTAACGGCGTCGCTGGCGGAAAAACTTGCCTTTGAACTGGATGTCGATACGGAAAAACCGGTGCATGAAACACTTTCAAACCGCGAATACCAGGTCATGCTGATGCTTGCGTCGGGCAAAACGGTCAGTGAGACCGCCGAGGAACTATGCCTCAGTGCCAAGACCATCAGCACTTACCGAAGCCGGATTATGGAAAAGATGGGGATGAAGAAGAATGCCGAATTGACCCTATACGCCGTCAAAAATCTTCTGGTAACCTAGAGGCCGCGTGAACATCGGTACTTGGTTTCGACCTTTTGAAAAGAGATTGTCATGACCCATCAGTGGCCGGATGCTTTTTAAAGTGCTAAACAATCACGGAAAGCAAAGAGTTCCCAATCAAACCCTCTGTGCTGATTCACATATCCTGTCACAAAAAACCCCTCAAAAAATTAGGCTGCCTTCCTACAAAAAAGACCGTACTCGCCTGATAGCATCTCTTCGATAACCATGGTAAAAAATTAGCGAGTTTAATTCCTGTTTTCACTCCGACATCTAAATTTATAAATGGATCTCATTCGAACTTCCTATGGGCAAGGAGATGGGTCATTTTTGCCATTGTCTTTCATCGCCGGACCAAAGGGAGGTTGCGATTTTTCGGTAATTCAAGCAGGGGTGGCATGGAAAGAGAAAACAAGGGGATGGATATGGAAAAGGTCATCAGCGCTCTGAAATCAACCGGTCACCTGTCCGGAAAAGAGCAGAGTCTTTGGAAAGAGGCAATACAGGAGATCTTTCAACGGGCATCGAGAGAAAATCGAAAGTACCTGATGGAACATGAATGCAAGGAGATTCTTGAAGGCTTCGGAGTGCGGACAACGGGTTTCCGGGTGGCGGGCTCTGCAAATGAGGCCGTCACAATGAGCCGATCAGTCGGCTATCCCGTGGTGCTGAAAATCCTCTCGCCCGACGTGGTCCATAAAACGGACGAGGGCGGGGTAAAGTTGAACCTGACGAGCGATCGGGCTGTGCGCTCGGCATACCGGGAACTTGTAGACACTTTCAAGGACTGCCATAGGGTCGGCGTTTCGGTTCAGAAAATGGCTGAGCCGGGCATCGAGGCGATCATCGGAGTGACACAGGATCCCCATTTCGGACGTGTTCTTATGTTTGGTCTGGGCGGGGTGTTTGTGGAAGTCTTAAAGGATGTTACCTTCAGGGTCTTACCCATTACCGAACATGACGCCACCGAAATGATCAAAGAAATCAGAGGGTATGCCATACTCAAGGGACATCGGGGGCAGGCCGTTGATCTTTCCGTTTTGACAAAACTGCTTCACAGGATTTCACGCTTGGTCACCGAGTGTCCGGAGATCAGAGAATTGGACCTGAATCCCGTCTTCCTCTATCCATCAGGGTATATGACTGCGGACGCCAGGATGTTCTTGGACCCGGATTCTGAGGAGCGGTCGATCGTTCCGAGGAAGAGCGGTGCCCTGCGCGATTTGTTTTATCCCGATAGTATTGCGGTTATCGGCGCCAGTGACTCAAAAAATAAATTGGGATACAATGTCTTTCGGAATTTGCTCTCCCATGATTTTCAAGGTAAACTTTACCCCATCAGCCCGAAGAAAGAAACCGTCCAGGGCATAAAGGCCTTCCCGTCGATCCTCGATGTGAAGGACCCTGTCGATCTGGCAATCATTATTGTCCCTGTTGATTCCGCACTTCAGACGATTGAGGACTGCTGCGCAAAAGGAATCAGGTATGTGGTTGTTGAAACGGCGGGGTTTGCCGAAATCGGTGAAACGGGGAAACAGGCTCAAGCCCGAATCGGGCAAATCACTGCACAATCGGGTTGCCGAATTCTGGGACCCAACTGCTCCGGAATCATCAACACCCACCACAACATGGTGCAATCTCTGGGCCTTCTCGATACCCTCGAGAAAGGAAATGTAGGCCTCATTGCCCAGGCGGGGGTTTATGCTGCGGGCATCCTTACGGGGTTGCGCAATGTCCTCGATTTCGGCATGGTGGCAACCATCGGGAATAAAATGGATGTTACGGAAACGGATATTCTGCAATACATGGGTGAGGACGAGAATATCGATGTGATTGCCATGTATATGGAGGATGTGACCAGCGGCAGACATTTCATCGATGTCGCCGGTCGCGTGACGCCCCAAAAACCGGTTATCGTGCTCAAATCGGGCATCACGGAGGCGGGCAAAAAGGCGGTCTCCTCCCATACGGCATCGCTTGCCGGGAATGATGAAATCAACAACGC
>CAYNYM010000204.1:0-6285 GCA_964401325.1 uncultured Desulfobacteraceae bacterium
CCCTGATGCCACCGGTGGTACCGCTTCACGGTGGACTCTCCATGTTTTCCCAGAGCGGGAACGTCGGTGTCCAGATGCTCTACTGGGGCAACAACAAGGGGCCAGGACATTTAAATCCCGGCCGGGCGGTCCGCCGTCCATCCATCGAAAATCCTCAGCCTCCACCCGTGAGGAGAGCAGGTCCTCCTTTCTTCCCACGACGATAAGGTTATCCGCCGGTCGAATGCTCGTGACATAGTAGGGACGGGGGGACGCTATACCCAGGCCGTGCCTCTGGCCGATCGTGTAGCGGTAGGTCCCGAGATGCTCTCCCACCTTGAGACCGTCACCATCCACAATATCGCCCTTATGACTGATTTGCTTCCCTTCCCTTTTTTCCATGAACAAACGATAGTCATTTCCCGGGATAAAGCAGACCTCCTGGCTTTCCGGTTCCGACGCGTTGGGCAGTCCGAGTTGGGCAACAAGTTCCCGGGCCGCCTTTTTCGTGAGGTCTGTCAGGGGAAAAAGGGTCTTTGACAGATGGGCCTGGTTCAGCCGATGAAGAAAATAGGACTGCTCTTTGTTTTTGTCAGGACCCCTCCACAATTCGAAGATTCCCTTTGATGATTTTTTGATGACGGCATAATGACCGGTGGCGATGCGTTGGATGCCCATTTTTCGTGCAAAATTCGAAAGACCGTCAAACTTGATGACTTCATTGCACAATACACAGGGATTAGGGGTGAGACCCTTCAGGTAGGCTTCGGCAAAAGGCGTGATGACCTTTTGCGTAAAAATCTCGGACAGATCAAGGAAATCGCAGGGAATCCCCAGATGGCCTGCAACTTGCCGAACAAGACGTCTCCTTTCACCGGCTTTATGCGGGGACGCGGGCAGCAGAAAATGGAGGCCCCTCACATTCCAGCCCGCCTGCTTCAGGAGGGATGCCCCGAGGGAACTGTCCATGCCGCCGCTCAGGGCCACAACCACTGTCGAAGGCCGCTCTTTCATCGGGAGGGCTTACGACTATTTTGGGGGGGGCTATCCATTATCTTGATCATCATTAACCATAACGTTGAAACAGAGGCTAAAATAACACACCACCCTTTCAGTCCAGAAGGCTTCGATCAAATTTAACCTCCATGGCCTGCGCAGGACAGGCCGCGACGCAGAGCTCACATCCGCTGCATTTTTCCGTATTAAAAAGGACCTCCATTTCCGGGCGCACGATATAGAGGGCGCCGGTCGGGCAGACCGCCGTACAGGCCCCGCACTGATAACACTTCTCTTCGTCCCGTTTGACATCCTGGCCAATGCTCTCCACCTTCATGCCCAGGCCTTTTAGATAACGAACCCCGTCCTGGAAATTCTTCCGATGACCGCGCAGTTCCATCACCACCAATGCTTCCTTCCTGGGATATATGGTGGCCTTGAGGATATTAAAGGTGAGATCAAATTTTTTGACCAGATTACAGACAATGGGTTCGTTAACCACACTTGGGGGAAATCTGAGGGAAAGCATTTTTGAATACATTTTGGGTTCTCCTTTGGCTTGGGCCTTGGTTGTCGGCGATGCCCCTCTCTTCCCGGGCTTCAAATTCGGATTCCGCCAGATGTAGACAAAAACCCGGGAGCAGCGGGAAGCCGTCCCCTGTATCGAAAATCGGGGAGGACTTTTAGAATCGCCCGGCAGGGACCACTATTTATATTTCTTTATCACCCGTTCAAAACCGGGCAACGATTTCTCGATGGTACGATTATCCACGCAATAGGCGAGCCTAAAGTGCCCCGGCCCCATAAAACCGCTTCCGGGAACGGCCAGGATGTTTTCCTCCGCAAGTGCAGCCACGAAAGACACATCATCCTCGACGGGAGATTTCGGGAAGAGGTAGAAGGCACCCTCGGGTTTGGGAATCTCATAGCCGAAAGATGTGAGATTATCATAGAGCTTATCCCGCCGGCCCTTGTAAATGGTGACATCCACACTCTCTTCCAGCAGGAAGGGAATGGCCCTCTGTATGAAGGCCGGCGCATTGACAAACCCGAGGATCCGGTTGCAAAGAACGAGCCCACCCATGATCTGTTGCTTTTCCGCCATATTGGGATGGATTGCCACATAACCCATCCTCTCACCGGGAAGGGAAAGGTCCTTGGAAAATGACGTCACCACAAAACTTTCGTTGTAGGCGTCGAAGATACTCGGGACCTGCACACCATCGTAAACGATCTTTCGATAGGGCTCGTCGGAAATCAGGTAAATGACCCGCCCCCCTTCGGCACTCTTGTCCCTCAGGAGTTGAGCCAGGGCATCGATGTCCTCTTTGGGATAGACCCTTCCCGTGGGATTGTGGGGCGAATTGATCAAAACCGCCTTGGTCTTCTCCGTGACGGCTTCCTCTATGGCATTGAGATCTAGGGCGAAATCAGGTTTGGTTTTGACGATCCGGGTCACGCCCTGGTGGGTTTCCGCATAAAAATTGTACTCCACGAAAAAGGGGCAGGGAATAATGATCTCGTCACCCGGATCCAGGAGGGCCCTGAAAACCACGTTCAGGGCGCCTCCGGCCCCCGATGTCATGACGATATCGTCCGCACCGAAGGCCTGGCTGTTGAAGGTCTTGAGGTATCCGGCCACGGCTTCCCGGGTTTCGGCAAAACCGGCATTGGGCATGTAACCGTGCAGCCCCGGCCGGGTGTCTGCAATGAGCTCCGTCAGGACTTTATTGAGCTTGGCGGGGGGGGGCAGATCAGGATTACCCAGGCTGAAATCAAAGACATTCTCAGCCCCGAATTGGGCCTTTCTCTTCAGGCCTTCTTCAAACATTTGTCTGATCCAGGATGATTTTTCAATCGAAACTTGAATCTTTTGTGCCAGTGACATATTCACCTCTCCTTTTTTTGATGATGGAGGACACTAATAAATGTTTTCCTTTTTGTAAAGCCTTGGGGCTATTCTAGTCCAAGTTGTTGAATCTGAAAAGAATAAATAATTTCTTTCCTATTCATTATTCTTAGGATAAGATGACGTTTTATGCGCCGTGATGCTTTTTGAGCTTGCTTTTGGAAGGAGAGGTGATCCGTGGCCGGGAAGACCGAAAAAAAACCGACGATTGCCGTCCTGACGGGCGGTGGAGACGTTCCCGGGCTCAACCCCTGCATTAGAGCGCTGGTCTACAGGGCGGCCAGTGAGGGCATCCGAATCCTGGGGATCCGGCGGGGATGGGCGGGGATCCTGGGATACAATCCCGATGACCCCGACGCCGACTTTAAATACGTCAAGGAACTAACCCCTCAGGAAGTCAGGACCATTGACCGCTCCGGAGGCACCTACCTGCACACGTCCAGGACCAACCCCAGCGCCGCCAGGAAAAAGGACGTTCCGGACTTTCTAAAGAAGCAGTTCAAGAAAAACAACCAAGTCAAGGACCTCACCTCCCGCGTCTTAAAAAACCTACAGACCCTCGACATTGAATGCATCATCCCGATTGGGGGTGATGACACCCTGAGTTTTGCGGACAGGCTTCACCGGGAAGGATTCCCGGTCATAGCCATCCCCAAGACCATGGACAACGACGTCTTCGGGACGGATTACTGCATCGGTTTTTCCACGGCCGTCACCAGGAGTGTCGGTTTCATTCACGCCCTGAGGACCTCCACCGGTTCCCATGAACGCATAGCGGTCATCGAGCTCTTCGGCAGGTACTGCGGTGAAACTTCATTAATTTCCGCCTATCTGGCCGGTGTGGACCGTGCGGTGATATCCGAAGTGCCTTTCGATCCCCAGAGACTGGCCGATCTAATCATGGTGGACAAGAAAGCAAACCCGAAGAACTACGCCATGATCACTATTTCTGAAGGTGCAACGATGGTGAAGGGCAGGATGTTACTCTCCGGGGATTCGGACGCATTCGGCCATCGCAGACTGGGAGGCATTGGGGAGGAGACCGGCCAGATGCTCAAGGAACTCACGGGAGAAAATGTGCTCAACCAGAGGCTTTCCTATCTCATGAGGAGCGGCACCCCGGACTCGCTGGACTTGATGGTGGCCGTCAATTATGCCAATATTGCCATTGATCTTTTCCTGAAACGCGTTTTCGGGCGTCTCGTGGCGCTCAGCCGAGGGATCTACACGGACATTCCCCTGAGCACCGTGACAATGGGACAAAAACGGGTAGACGTCAGAGAACTCTACGATGTGGAAGAATATCGTCCTAAGGTCCGTCATGCGGGCGGCAAGCCTATGTTCTTATACTAGGACGTTCCATCCGTGGTTCGGCGGCGGGCACAGGGAGCGGGGGTGTTTACGCTCCCTGTTTTATGTAGAACACGAGAATTTCTCCTGGATGTCAGGATTGATATCGATGGTCAGTGAAAGCAGGTTCTCTCCGGAGACCCAAAGGACAAAGAAAGGATAGGAAGAATAGATGTTGACAGGTAACGCAAAAAGGAGGAAAACCCGAAAGATACGGGTGGGAGGAGTCTTTATCGGAGGAGATGCGCCCATATCCGTACAATCCATGACCAATACGGATACTCGGGATGTTCCTTCAACCGTTCATCAGATCCAGCAACTGGCCGACGCGGGTTGTGAGATTGCGCGCCTGGCCGTCCCCGATGAACAGGCGGCTGAGGCCTTTGCTGAAATCAGGGGCAAGGTCGGCATTCCGCTCATCGCGGATATTCACTTTGATCACCGCCTGGCCGTTAGGGCCCTCAGGGCAGGGGCTGACGGGTTAAGAATAAACCCGGGGAATATCGGCGGACCCGAGGCGGTCGAAAAAGTCATTGAAGAGGCCCGCAGCCGAAAGGCCTCCATCCGGATCGGCGTCAACGCCGGGTCCCTTCAAAAAAGCATTCTGAAGAAGTACGGCCACCCTACCCCGGAATCCATGGTGGAGAGCGCCCTCGAGTATGTGAGGCTTTTCGAGGACCTCGATTTCGATCAAATAAAGATCTCCCTAAAATCCTCCAATGTGCTGGACACGATCGCGGCCTACGAAGGCTTGAGTGAAAAGGTGGATTACCCCCTGCATTTGGGAGTGACCGAGGCCGGGACCCTCATCTCGGGGACCGTAAAGAGTGCCCTTGGTATCGGCCTGCTGCTCTACAAGGGCATCGGTGACACCTTCCGGGTGTCCCTTTCAAGAGACCCCGTTGAAGAAGTCAAGGTGGCCTACGAAATCCTGCGTGCCCTGGATCTGAGGCACCGTGGCCCGGAAATCATTTCCTGCCCGACCTGTGGCCGGTGTGAAATCGACCTCTTCAGCCTCGTCAACCAAGTGGAAAAAGCCCTCTACGGCATCAAGGCGGCTCCGAAGGTTGCCATCATGGGTTGCGTGGTCAACGGTCCAGGTGAGGCCAGGGAGGCGGATGTCGGCATCGCAGGCGGACGCGGCCAGGGGATTCTTTTTAAAAAGGGCAAACTCGTAAAAAAAGTCCCTGAAGATGAGCTGGCCGGGGTATTGATGGAAGAGGTCGAAAAGATCGTTAAAAAGTTAGACAATTAAATTCAAATGCCAGTGTCCCCCTTTATCCGCCTCCGTAGGATTTATCTCCTCCCGCCAGGGGAGGGGAAAGGGGTTTTTTTTACCCATTCATCATTTTTGAAATTTGTCATTGATAAGAAACGGCCTTGCCGGCAGGCAGGCGCAACGAACCACAGAAAGGTGTTATGAATCCCATGCGTTACTCACAGTACTTTGTACCTACCTATAAGGAGGTCCCCGCTGAAGCGGAAATCGTGAGCCATCAGATGATGCTCCGGGCAGGTCTGATCAGGAAACTGACCTCCGGCATCTACACCTATCTCCCGGCGGGTCTCAGAGCCCTCAGGAAGACAGAGAATATCATTCGCGAGGAAATGAACCGGTCCGGGGCCATCGAGGTCCTCATGCCGGCGGTTCAACCTGCGGAACTCTGGATCGAGAGCGGCCGGTGGGATTATTACGGGCGTGAACTTCTGAGGTTCAAGGACCGGCACAACCGGGACGCCTGCATGGGGCCTACCCATGAGGAGGTCATTACGGATCTCGTGAGAAAAGAGATCCAGTCCTATAAGCAACTGCCTATCAATCTCTACCAGATTCAAACTAAATTTCGCGATGAAATCCGGCCCAGATTCGGCATCATGCGAGGCCGTGAATTCATCATGAAGGACGCCTACAGCTTTGATGTCGATGAGGCCGGTGCCGACCGCAGTTATCAGATCATGCACGACGCCTATACCCGCATTTTTGAAAGATGCGGCTTCAAATTCAGAGCGGTCGAGGCCGATACGGGAAGCATAGGCGGCAGTTTTTCCCA
>CAYNYM010000205.1:0-6273 GCA_964401325.1 uncultured Desulfobacteraceae bacterium
TTTCGTGGCATTGAGAGAAGTAATGGAGTCTCGGGACGCCGGGAATTTTGGCCAACACGCCATGAGCGCAGGTTGCCGGGCGAGCTAAGGATCCGCTTCGACCGCTATTTTCGGCCTTTTTCAGCTCAACCCGGCGTTACCTTGGGCAGGGCCGCGGGGCATTTGCCGCGATCACCCGGAGGAGCGCACGCTGATCAATTCCCCAACAATGCTGACCGCGATTTCCTCGGGTGTGCCGGCCCCGATCTCCAGCCCGATCGGGGCGTGCACCGCGCGCAGGGCCTCCCGGGCGGTGCCCTCTTCCAGGAGCCTGTCATAGATGGCGCGGCGTTTGGTCCTGCTGCCGATCATGCCGATATAGGCCGCTCGGGTCTTTAGCGCATCCCGGAGCACGGTGTAATCATGGGCGTGGCCCCGGGTCACGATGACCAGGTAGGTGTTGTGGGTTACTGCCAGGCGCGCCATGATCCCATCGAAGGGGGCCACCAGGATCTGGTCGGCATCGGGAAAACGCTCCCGGTTTGCAAATTCCGCCCGATCGTCGATCACGGTCACACAAAAACCCACCATTTTTGCCACATGGGCCACGGCCCTGGACACGTGCCCCGCCCCGAATAGAAACAGGTCGGGATCCGGCGCCACCGTCTCGATGAACACCTCCCCGCCGTCTTCCGGCAACGGGGCCACTCTGGCCTTTTTTTTTCTTGTAAGCTCTGAAAGATCGTCCGGAAGCCTCTTCAGGCCGCCCGCCAGGACGCGGCCCTGATGGATCAGAACACGGTTGTCCTGCGTCAGGCCCCCGAGGCCTTCGGCCACAAGGGTGACCAGGGTCCCCCGCAGATTTTCCTGCACAAGCCGTGCGGCCTGGGCATACACCTCCACGGCGTCGCTGTTTTCAGGCGTAAGCGGTTCCAGGTAGACATCGGCAACACCGCCGCACAGCATGTCCGACGCCTCTAAATCCTTGCCCGTCAACCGGAAACGAACCAGGGTCGAGACGCCCTCTTCGAGGACCTCTTTGGCCCGTTCAATCACCTGATACTCCAACAGCCCGCCCCCGATGGTCCCCAACAGCGCGCCGTTTCGACGAATAATGCAGCTGGCTCCAACGGTTCTGGGCGCCGACCCGACCAGGCGAATGATACGGGCCATGACAAAAGGCTCTCTCTTATGCAACAGACGGTCGGCTTCAAACAGCATATTTTTCATGGGCAACTCTGCCATATGATCCATCCTCCCATTCGACAAGTTTACCGGTTATAGTGTCGCAAAATCGCCTCCAGGACCGCCCCGCCAACGGCGCGCCCCTTGTCGGACAGGGTATCGCAGTAATCGGCCTGCCCGCGCGGGTCCACATCGCCCAGTTTGAGCCCCCGTGTCACCTGGAAATCACTGGCAATCAGTCCCCGCACCATGCCGTCGAGGGCCGCGGTGACCGGCTGATCATCCACCATACCCAAGGTATCCCCGGCCTTCACCCGGTCCCCGATGTGCCCTTGGGCCCGGAACAGGCCATCGCATGGCGCCCTGAAAACCCGTTTGGCCGATTCCCCTCCGATCGCACCCGGCACCCCGGTATTGGGTTCGGCCTCCCCGCTCAGAATGACACGCCCCAGGTTGTGTCCCCGGTTGGTCTCAATGACCATATGGACGTCCGAACCCGCGGTAAAGCCCGGGCCCATCCCGATCACCAGCGGCGCCTCACCACTGTGGGTCCCCAGGTTGCGCTTGGCGATGATGGCATCCACAACCACGTCCGGGGTCATTTCGGAGATGAGCGCCCAGCCAGGGTCCACGCACACGGCAATCTGCTCGGCCTCCCAGGCGGTACGAACGGCCGCAGAACCGTCCGCCCTCACGGCCCGGACCCCCTCCACCTGCTTTTCCCCCTCAATCAAGGCCTCGCAAAAAGAGACCCGCCGCCTGACGGCCAGGGGGCGTGGCACTTCCAGCATGACAATCCGGCGCAGGTTGGCCTGGTAGAGACGCCATGCCACCGCCGATGCGATTTCACCTGCGCCTTTAAAGACAATCACCAAATCCGTGAGTTTTTTTTCATCCATGTTCGATCCTCCTGAGGCCGGCCCGGTCAAGGCCCTGATCCCTAGCGGACACACGGCTTTCGGGCAGCCTTTGATAAGACTGTTATTTTCCAAAGGGACAGACCGGGAAACGGCATGTCTCGCAATTCATGCACAGTCCGCCATGACCCATTTCAGCGATGGTCTGCCTGGTCACGGGTTCACCGGCAAGCACCCGGGGCAAAAACAAATCATACACCGTGGTGGGGTAGTAAAAGACGCAGGCCGGCAATCCCAGGATGCGGATCTTGTCCATCTCCGCATAGAGGAACATGGCACCGGGCAGGATGGGGCTGCCGTAGGCAATGATCTTTGCGCCAGCGCGCCGCACCCCCATGCGGGTGACGTCGTCCGGGTCCACGGAAAGGCCGCCCGAGGTCAAGATCAGCTCGCACCCCATCTCCTTGAGTTCTGCGATGGCCCCTGCGATCGCCTCTACATTGTCCGGTACGATAATCTTTTTCACGAACTCACAACCGTAATCTACCACCTTACGGGTCACGTATTTATCGAATTCATCCTTGATCAGGCCCTTGTAGATTTCCGTGCCCGTGGAGATGCCCCCTACCCTCAACTTGCGGAAGGGCGCGACCTCAAGGATCGGTGCGTAGCGCTTCGCCAATTCCTCCACTTCTTCGATCTTACTGCATTCGGTGGTCAAAGGAATAATCCGCGTGGCCGCGACCACCTGTTCCTTACGAACAGGGAAGTGGGTCTTGAGGGTGGCGATGATGAGATCTCCCAGGCTGTTGAGTCGCAGCAGGCCTTCCACATTGATTTTCAGAAGCCCCCGGCATTGGCTCTTGATGTTGGACTTGCCTTCGAGGGGTTTGCTCCACTCCAGATGACCCCCGCAAATCGCCTCTGCGATTCGAAGGGCGGCGTCATCTTCGTGGAGACAGGAAGCCCCGAGCTCAAGCGCATAGAGATGACGCTTTCCCAGTTTGAGCAATTCCGGTATATCCTCGTGCCGGACGATGTGGCCCTTCTTGAAACCGACCCCTTTAAACTGACCCGGGATGATGCGGGTGATGTCATGGGCCAACACAGTACCCACGGCCTCCTCGACCTTGATTTTCTTCATTTTGCTCATGTTATTCTGTAAACCCCCTCTCTAGATTTTTGACCTGAGCCCGTTCCCGTGCCGCTGCCGGGAAAAGGGCCTTACCGTCGTTCATTCCCTTCCCCTTATGGAAGACGTCTCCTCTTTCAAGACCTGGAGCCAGTGAAGTTTCAAGATCACATGCACCTGTGATCCCAGCTCGATCGCCATCATTTCCGACATCTCCCTGGAGATTTCAGCCATAATAAGCCTGTCGGCCACCTGAACCGTCAGCCTCACCCATGCCGAAAAGGACGACATCTCCCTCACGCATCCGGCAAAGCGGTTGATTTGCGGACCCGCGGGTCTTTCAATCGAGACATAGACGTGCTCCTGAGCGATGGCGATCTTCTTCACCGGCTTACCCTCGTGGGGAGTGACGATCCTCATGCCCCCGCACGTTGCGATTGCCAGGCCGTTCTCAATGATCCGGCTCGACTCGCATTCGAAGATGTTGGGCCTGCCCACAAAATCACGGACCCGTTCGTCCACGGGATCAAACAGGATGTCCTCCAGGGTTCCCACCTGCAGCACCCAGCCGTCTTCAAGAATCGCTATCCGGTCGGCAATTTCAGCGGCCTCCGTAAGATTGTGGGTCACAAAAAGAATCGTGGCCCCGATTCTGCGCTGGAGCTGCACAAATTCCATGCGCAGATATTTTGCCGAACCCAGATCCAGGCTGATAAGGGGTTCGTCCATTAGGAGGATCGACGGAGAAGAGGCAAGGGCACGCGCCAGGGCGACCCGCTGTTTCTCCCCCCCGCTCAAATCCCGAGGGTAGCGTCCGCCGAGATGCTCGATTTTCATCATGCGCATCAGCTCAACAACCCGCGCGGCCGTTTCCGTTTTGGAGTACCCGTGCTTCATTTTCATGCCATAGGCGATGTTGCCCCCCACTTTCATGTGAGGAAAGAGGGCGAGATGCTGAGACAGGTAACCCACATTCCTCTTTTCTGGGGGAAATCCGTCCACCCTCTCACCGTCAAAGAGCACTGAACCGTGATAGGGATTCAGGCCGGAAACGGCATTGAGAAGGGTGCTCTTACCGGCTCCGTTTCGGCCCACAAGCACCATGAATTCTCCGTCCTAGATGGTGAGAGAGACGTCTTTTAAGACGAAATTACTCAACCCCCGCACCTCCACTGTGGGCATGTCAGCACCACCTTCCGCTTGTCTTCTTTTCCAGAAACAGAAAGAACCGCTCAAAGGAAAAGCACATGATGGAGAGCACAATCAGGCATACAATGACGATATCCATCCGGATCAGGCTCTCCGCCTTCATGAGGAGTGCCCCGACGCCGGTCGGAATGGCCACCATCTCGGCCGCAATGATGGTCCGCCAGGCCATGCCGGATTCCAAGCGCAGACCGGTAAATATACTGGGAAGGGCAAGGGGCACGAGCACGGTGGTGAGGACCTTTCCCTCAGAAGCGCCCAGGGTGCGCGCGGCCCGAATGAAATCCCGATCCACGCCTCGAATCCCGGTCTCGGTATTGTAGAGCACCGGGAAAAAGGAACACATGAAGACCACCGCGATCGGCAAAAGCTCCCCGATTCCGAACCAGAGCATGAAGATAGGAAGCCAGCCCAGAGCCGGGATCGGGTAGACCAGGCTGATGAGCGGGTGCAGGGCCTTGTGAAGTGTTTCTCTCCACCCGAGGATCACCCCCATGGTCAGGCCTGCGGCCGAGCCCGAGAGAAAGCCGAACATCACCCGCCCGAGGCTCCTTAAAAAGTTTTCCGGCAGGACCCCGTTGCCCATGAGTTCCCCAAACTCCCTGATCACCGCAGAAAAGGGCGGAAGCAGCGAGGGATTGTCGATGAAACACCGGCCTGAGATCTCCCAGACGATCAAAAAGATCATCACCGGGATGATGGACCATTGCGCCCGGATTTTCTTGATCGGTTTCACGGCGCAAGCCACCTGAGATCCAGGACCTCTTTTGCCTCAAATCTGCGGGATATGTGGCCCAGCTTCACCATATAATCGATGCTTTCCTGCACGCCTTCAGGGTCGATCGCGGTGCTGCACCGGATGCCGTTCGTCAGGGAACACAGCACGGTCTTTGCCGAAACAGCCGTCTCTTGCGCAAGGGCGGCCGCCTTGGCGGGATAGGCGCGATTACCCGTGGCATTGAGTGCGTCAGCGACGATCCCGGAGGCCTCTTTCGGGTGGGCGTTAATCCATCGGCTCGAGCGCTCGGTGACCTGAACGAGACTTTTAACGATTTCAGGATGCTCCCGGATCAGTCTCTTGCTCGCCACCAGGACGCTCCCCTGCATGCGAGGCCAGAGATCCTGGGAACGCACGAGGATACGAAACCCGGCCTCTTTCGCCATCTCGGGATACTGTTCGGGCAACACGGCCCCGTCCAGCCTCCCCATCTTGAGCGCCAGCAGTTGCGCGGGAGGATTCATTCGCCTCACGTTTTTCATGACCGCACGCCTGTCCAGGTGATAGGAGCTCATGGTCTTCTCCAGGATCGCGTCCGTGGGGCTGCCCTCGCGGGCGCACCCGATCCGGATGCCCTTTTTTTGCAGGTCAAGGGGGGAGGCCATCTTCAAGGGATTCCCGACCAGCGCATAGCCATACTGGTGGGTCCCCGCCACCACCTTCAGGGGCACGCCGCCGTTGGCATAGGCATTGAGGGCGGGAATCAGACATATGTAGGCGGCATCGATGTCGCCCCGGGCAAGACCGACCGCCAGGGCCATCCCGGTCACATAGCTGTCAAAGGCGCGGATGCGAATGCCTTCGGCCTTATACCATCCCTTGCTCCGGGCCACGTGGGCGCATGATGCGTGGGTGTTGAACTCCACGGCCAGCACCAAGGCCCTTACCTTGTCGGCTGCATCACTCCACTCTTTGTCTTTCGCAAAGGCCGTTCCCGCCACGAGGAGCCCACACAGCACCACGAGGCACATGATTTTCCACATGTGTCGTTTCTTCTTCAAGGTTTCCCTGCACCCTGTACGCTCTTTTTCCTCATGACCGGCCCTCTCAGGCATCCGCCCCGCAGGGACAGATCCGTTCCTTAGGCCCATAGAGACACTTTAACCTAAAAACAACACATTCATACACAAAAAATT
>CAYNYM010000206.1:0-6271 GCA_964401325.1 uncultured Desulfobacteraceae bacterium
CCCGTTCCGGATTCTGCGGCATGAGCCATCGACTGCGGGTGGCCTATGTGGGGCCGCACTTAGGCGAAGAGCCCCCCATCTCGGGCACCCGGGGCTCGGGCACGGTCTTTTTTTCAGGCTGCTCTCTGCGGTGCTCCTACTGCCAGAATCATCAGATCTCCACTGGCGGCGTGGGACAGCCTGCGACCCTCGAGGCAGTATTACACAGAACCGAAAAGATGATCATCGAGGACCGGGTCCACAATGTGAACTTTGTGACACCCGATCACTTTTTTCCGCACGTCTTTCAGTTGGTCACCCTCCTCCGGCAAAAGGGGTATACCCTTCCCATGGTCTTCAACCTCTCAGGCTATCAGTCCAAGGGCATGATCAAGACGGCTCAGGATTTTGTGGATGTCTATCTTCCCGACTTCAAATATGCCGATTCATCCCTTGCCGCGAGACTTTCAAAGTGCCCGAATTATCCTGAGACGGCCCTGGAAGCCATTTCGGAGATGGTCCGTCAGAAAGGCTTTCTCGATGCCGCCAAGACCGGAGCACCCCTGGCAGGCAGAGGGGTGCTTGTGCGCCATCTGATCCTTCCGGGCAAGGTGGAGAATTCACGAAACGCCCTGACCTCACTGTTTCTGGAATTCGGCCCCCACCTGCCCCTCAGCCTCATGTCCCAGTATACCCCCGCCCGCCCTCAAACAGATGATGACCTCAACCGATGCATCACCCTGAATGAGTTTGACAGGGTCTACAGGCATGCCCTGGATCTGGGCTTTGAGCAGCTCTTTGTCCAGTTCCCGGCACCGGAAGGCACAGGCAAAAAAAGACCCTCGCCATTCATGCCCGATTTTCGCCTCACCCAACCCTTCGCGGGACCCCGGGGGGCCCGACCTCCGCAGGAGCGGGACAGATGATGCCTTGATGGTGGATCAGGGGCCGAATTCCGCGGTTGACAGCCAACGCGCACGCTGTTTATATTTCTAATTTTATAATTTTTCAGCTTTTTGAAACGCAATCAGTTGTGGATGGGTCATGATCGATCACATCCATTTTTTCAAAATGCACCCATTTTCAGATGAGAAAAAATAAATGAAGATTGCCTATCTTGACTGTTTTTCCGGTATCAGCGGGGACATGCTTTTGGGTGCCCTTCTTGACGCCGGATTGCCCTTTGATGAGTTGAAGGCGGCTCTCGGCTCCCTTCCCCTTTCCGGATACAGCCTTGAAGCGAATCGGGAAGGCAGAAACCAGCTTTACGGTACGCAGTTTGTGGTCAAAATTGCACAGGACCGCCATGCCCATCGGGGACTGCAGGACATAAAAAAAATCCTGTCGGCCGGGGATTTGAGTCGAGAAACCCGGGACAGGAGCATCCATATATTCGAGGCTATCGCCCGGGAGGAAGCCAAGATCCATCATCGCACTCTCGATGAAATCCACTTTCACGAGGTCGGGGCCGTCGACTCTATTATTGATATTGCCGGTTCGGTCTTCGGAATGGATGCCCTGGGCATTGGTTCTCTGGTCGTTTCACCCCTGCCCCTGGGCTCCGGATTCGTGGAGACCCGGCACGGAAGGATTCCCGTTCCCGCCCCCGCCACAATAGCCCTACTGGAGGGGGTCCCTGTTCATGACTCCGGCCTGAGTTGTGAACTGGTCACTCCTACGGGAGCGGCCCTTGCCAAGGGACTCGCCGACTCTTTCGGTCCCATGCCCCCCATGGTCGTGGACACCGTCGGGTACGGGGTCGGGCATCGGCACCTGCAGGACAGGCCCAATCTTCTTCGCATCGTCATGGGCAGGGAGTGCCTCGACCAGGAAGGGGATACCGTGGTACTTCTGGAGGCGAACCTGGACGATACCCCTCCGGAATGGTTGGGTTTTCTTATGGATCGGCTCTTCGAGACCGGCGCCCTGGATGTTGTCTTCTGTCCGGTTTTCATGAAAAAGAACCGCCCCGGCACCCTGGTCCAGGTCATGACCGAACCCCGTGACAAAGAGCGGCTCATGGAGATCATCTTCAAGGAGAGCACCACCCTCGGGATCCGTTTCCAGCAAATTCAAAGAAAGGTTCTATCCCGATCTTCGATCGACGTGGACAGTCCCTGGGGCAAGATGAGGGTAAAGAAAACGACCCGTCCGGACGGGACCCCATCTTACCTTCCGGAATATGAGGCCTGCAGGCGTATCGCAAGGGAAAGAGACATCCCCCTGAAGGACGTCTATGGCTGGGTGTTGTCTTTGAATCACCCATAAGGAGGCTGATTACTTTCTTGATGTCTGGACCTCAATTTGATAATTTAGGTTTTCGCAAAGCCTTTGAACAGGCCGATATTTCAGGAAAAGTGGCTTTATGCCTGTCGACCTGGTTCTGCACCGGTCTTTTGCCCAAGGCGCCGGGAACCTTCGGGACCCTGGGGGCCGTCCCCCTTGTGCTGGCTGTGCAGGTCTTTGGGACCGTGTCATCGGCCCTTTTTATTGGCGTTTTCATCCTCATAGCCGTCTGGAGTTCCGGTTTGAGCCAGAGGCTTCTGGGGCGTAAGGACCCCGGGGAAGTGGTTATTGACGAAGCGGCAGGGTTGCTCCTGACCTTTTTTCTCCTGCCCCTGACCTGGCACGTCCTGATCCCGGGCTTTGTCCTGTTTCGGCTTTTTGATATCTTCAAGCCTTTCCCCATAAAAAGGCTGGAAAAGATAAACGGCGGCAAGGGGATCGTCCTGGATGACCTCTTGGCGGGCATTTATGCCAATCTGGCCCTGAGGATCCTCATTTTTCTTTTTTGACGACCCTTTAAAAAGGCCGTCTTTTTAGTGACTTTTTCGCTGGATCGAGCCTATGTACGGAGAGATCATAACAATCGGGAACGAACTGATCTCGGGCAGAACCCTGGATCTGAATGCCTGGTATGCCGCGGGAAGACTCACGGCCTCCGGCTTGAAGGTCACGCGCATTACCACGGTCGGTGACGATCCTGAGCGCGTGTCCAAGACCCTGATAGAGGCCATCGGCCATTCCCGTTTTGTCATCATCACAGGGGGTCTCGGCTCCACGGTGGACGACATGACCTGCGAGATCGTGGCCGATGCCCTGGGCAGGCCCCTGTGCTTTGATAAACACATGTTCCGGCAAATCAAGGATTATGTGGACACCAGGGGGATCGAGCTCTCACCTTCCATGAAAAAAATGGCCTGGATGCCCGAAGGTTCGAAAATTCTCAACCCTGAGGGGACGTTCTGCGGTTTCTCGCTTAGGGAAGACAGGGTCCGATTGTACTTCCTGCCGGGCGTTCCCGATCAGATGCGCTTTCTCATGGACAAGTTTGTCCTCCCTGAAATACTGGATCACTACGACACCCTCCCCGTGCTGAGACAGCGAATTCTGAAGCTCTACGGACTCAACGAACCCCGTATCGCGGACATCCTCAAGGATTTTCTCAACAGGACCCATAACGTCGTTTTGGGATTTTACCCGCAATACCCCGAAAACCACATCACCATGAGTCTCAGGGGTCAGGATGAAACCACGGTGACCGCCGAGTTGGACAAGGTGGAGGAGAAACTCCGAAAGGTCATAGGATCCTATGTCTTCGCCACAGGGAATCTGAATATGGAAGATGTGGTCGGCCGCATGCTCAGGGAAAAAAACCTGAGACTGTCCGTCGCGGAGTCCTGCACTGGGGGCCTCATAGGGAATCTTCTGACCAATGTGCCGGGCAGCTCATCCTATTTTCGGGGGGGGGTCCTGGTATACAGCAATCAATCGAAGATTGATCTGCTCGACGTCCCGTCAAAAACCATTGAAACACTCGGCGCAGTGAGCGATCAGACCGCCCGGAAAATGGCCCGTGGCGTCAAGAAAAAAATGAACACCGACCTTGGGCTGGCCGTTACGGGGATTGCAGGCCCGGACGGCGGGAGTCCGGAGAAGCCCGTGGGAACGGTGCATCTTGCACTGGCCGGGGAAAAAGAAGTTTTTTCTCACAAATACCGCTTCTGGGGCACCAGGCTCCAGATCAAGCGGAGCACGGCCATGATGGCCCTGGATTGGATTAGAAGGTACCTGGATGGAAATCCGTTCCTTTCTGGCGTTTGAATTGCCGACGGACATCATGAGCGTCATTGTTCGGGTTTCGAAAGACCTTCGAAAAACGACCCTTGATGTCAGATGGGTCAAGGAGATCAATATTCACCTGACGATGATCTTTCTCGGCAACATTCAAACCGAGGACATCGAACCCATTAAGGAGGCAGGCAGAAAAATCTGCACAAGCTACGGCCCCTTTTCGGTTTTCCTGAGCGGGATGGGGTGCTTTCCTCACAGCCGCAACCCGAGGGTCCTCTGGCTTGGTCTCGAAGGCGACTTGGGGAGGTTATCCGGATTCAGGAACGCCCTTCAGGAGCCCCTGGCGCCCTTTGGCGTGCGGGAAGAAAAAAGACCTTTTCGCCCCCACCTGACCCTCGGCCGATTCCGAAAGCAAGGGGACAAGAGGGGCTTGCTGGAAGATGTCCTGGAAAAGTACCAGGACCTCAAGAGTCCCGAGTGTGTTCTGGACCGGCTGACTTTTTTCAAGAGCACCCTGAAACCGGGTGGAGCGGTCTACACGAAACTGGCCTCATGGCCGGTCGAAGGAAAACGATAGGGCCGAGACCCGGGGGGTGCGCTTTGCGAGTTGACAATGCTGACGACGATGAACGCTGGTTCGCAACTTGACACGGACCAGGGATGACGGATCACCGATTGCTTGTCACTCGTCACAACGAACTTTCCGTATCAAACGACTAACCGTTAGTAAACATGGAGGGAGTAACAGCATGGCAGAACGAGTGGATCGAGAAAGAGCCGTGGACCAGGCCATCACACAGATCGAAAAACAATTCGGCCGCGGATCAATCATGAAGATGGGCGATGAAAAGGCCATGGATATCCCGGCCATTTCAACCGGCTCGCTGGCCCTTGATATCGCCCTCGGCATCGGGGGCGTTCCCAGGGGCAGGGTCATAGAAATATACGGGCCCGAATCATCGGGAAAGACCACCCTTGCCCTTCACATCGCGGCCGAGGCCCAGGCCATGCAGGGGATGGTCGCCTTTATTGACGCGGAGCATGCCCTCGATGTGGGCTATGCAAGAAAATTGGGCGTTGACGTAGACAGTCTTCTGGTCTCCCAACCGGATACAGGGGAGCAGGCCCTGGATATCGCCGAAATCCTCGTTAGAAGCGGGGGAATCGATGTCCTGATCATTGACTCGGTCGCGGCCCTTGTGCCGAGGGCGGAGATCGAAGGAGAAATGGGCGATCAACACGTGGGTCTTCAGGCCCGGCTCATGTCCCAGGCCCTGAGAAAATTGACGGCAACGATCAGTAAATCCCATACCTGCGTCATCTTTATCAATCAGATCAGGATGAAGATCGGGGTCATGTTCGGAAGCCCCGAGACCACAACCGGCGGCAATGCCTTGAAATTTTACGCTTCCCAGCGCCTGGATATCCGCCGTATCGGCGCCATCAAGGAAGGAGATCAATTCGTTGGAAACAGGACCCGGGTCAAGGTCGTTAAGAACAAGATTGCCCCGCCCTTTAAGGAAGCGGAATTCGATATCATTTACGGCAAAGGCATTTCCAAGGAAGGGGATCTCCTTGACCTGAGCGTTTCCCTGGAAATTGTCGACAAAAGCGGGTCATGGTATTCCTTTGACGGTGACCGCATGGGCCAGGGCAGGGAAAACGTGAAACGTTTTCTTGCCGAAAACCCGGATATCCGGGAGCGTGTTGCGGACATGGTCAAAGAAAAGGCGGGGCTCCACAAGATCGAGAAAAAGGAACCGGTGGAGGATGAAAAGCCGGCCAAGTAGTGCTCATCCGGAAATGGTCATTTCCGGATTCCGGCGATCAGCGATCAGCGGCCAGCCTTCAGAAAAAATCATGAATAAACAGGCATTTAAGCTTAGCGCTGACCGCTCCATCTAGAAATCAACGACAGGATGAAACGCACATCCTGTGCCTATATCACATGAGTCATAAATTATAACCCAAAAGGACGAACACATGAATTTCCGAGAAATCAGACAAAAATTTTTCGATTTTTTCGCTGCACGAGAGCATCAATGGGTGAGCAGCGCTCCTCTTATACCCCGGGATGACCCGAGCCTCCTGTTCACCAATGCCGGAATGGTCCAGTTCAAGAGTCTCTTTCTCGGAGCGGAGAAAAGGAATTACCGCCGGGCCGTCACATCCCAGAAATGTGTTCGGGCCGGCGGCAAGCACAACGATCTGGAAAATG
>CAYNYM010000207.1:0-6259 GCA_964401325.1 uncultured Desulfobacteraceae bacterium
ATGCCAAAACTGCACGTATAAATTAACCCTAAAGGAATCTGATTTTTTAAAGCATTGATGTTTAAGTTTCCTATTTCGATGACCGGATGGGTCGATTCCAGGAAATTTTCCAAGAGGTTTTTGTGGACATTGGTCGTGCAGTTGCCGAAGTTGTCCACATGTGTGATTTGACCATACAGGATACCTGCTTTCTGGTGGGGGAGCGGGGCGGTGAGTTTGATCGGGTCCTGGATGGGCAGGCCCACTCTGTCAAGGGGAACGCCAAGGGAGATATGCGCTGAAACCGGGGCAATGATTTCCCTTCCATGAAACGTGTTGGTAATACGGGGCAAAAAATATTGCCTCTCGGTGAGGTGGAAGATCCTGGAGGTCGGGTCGTTAGCGATGACAGGGGAGAAAAGGCCATTGTCCGGTCCAACGAAGTAATGCTTTCCGGCCTCAAGTGCGATCAGGCGCCTGTCATTTCCGACGCCCGGGTCCACCACCCCTAAGTGCACCGTGCCCCTTGGAAAATAGGAGAAGGTTTCGTGAATCACGGAGGATGCCTGGCGAATGGCCCCCGCTCTGATGAGATGCGTGATGTCAACGAGTTTCGCCCTCGGGTTGATTGAAAGGATGACGCCTTTCATCATCGCCGCATAGGGATCCCCCAGGCCGAAATCTGTTGTAAGTGTTATGATACCGGAGGGTTTCATGGACTGTTCCGGACGAGTTTAGGCAGGATGTCCCCGGCCTTTCCGAGAATGGAAATATCCATTTCTTCGGATTGAGGGGTCCTTTCGAGATTGATCTCCGCAACCAGGGCTCCGATCCCCTTTGCCTCCATGGAAAGAGATGCCGCCGGTTGGACCAAGGCGGAAGTGCCGATGACAAGCATGACCTCGCAATCTCTGGAGGCCTCTGCGGCCCTTTGTAGAA
The DNA here is from genome assembly GCA_964401325.1 of uncultured Desulfobacteraceae bacterium. Classification (GTDB taxonomy): domain Bacteria; phylum Desulfobacterota; class DSM-4660; order Desulfatiglandales; family HGW-15; genus CAYNYM01. The sequence continues at coordinate 919 of CAYNYM010000207.1, forward strand.
GGTCATAATCCAGTGATTCCCCAAACCAGACGACATGGGGTCTCAGCAATTCTCCACATGCCTTGCATTTTGGCAAGGCACCCATGTCGGGTGCATAGTCCAGCGTCATCTCGCCACACCCGGTGCAGCGCAATTTCCACAGATTCCCATGGATTTCCAGGACGTTTTGACTACCCGCCTTCAGGTGAAGCCCGTCCACATTTTGGGTGATGAGGGTGAATTCGGGCACCTCGTTTTCCAGCTCCACCAAGGCCTTGTGGGCGGGATTAAAGGTAATGCCGCTTATCAGACGCCGCCGCCAATTGTAGAACTCCCAGACCAACTTTGGATCCCGGGCAAATCCATGGGGAGTCACGAGATCCATGACGTTGTGATTGCGCCACAGGCCGTCCTCTCCTCGAAAGGTGGGAACGCCGCTCTCGGCAGATATCCCGGCTCCCGTAAGGACTGTAACACGTTGCGCTTCCCTTAGCTTTTGTTGTAATCTTTTGATTTCTTTATCCATAAATTTGAAATTACTTGAAAGGATCTGTTTAGTCAAGGCAATAGAATCCCAATAGGGCTCACAATTCAATGATGGGCCGGGAAGGATGATCCGGTTAAGGGGCTTATAGGAAATCTAAAATGTTGATAATATAAACTATCTGTGGTATCCACTTCTTATTTTGAAATAAAGATGTTGCTATTTTCTCAATCCCGATTTCTCAGTTCATGTTCCGGTTCTTTTTCGTGCCCGTTTGTCCCGTCGAAATTGCTAAGAAAACCATTTCAATGTGAAAAGTTGCTCTCATCCTGTTTGAATGCAGAATCATCCTCAACAACCGTTTGCACCCGTCCTGATGCGTCATGACGGATTTTCGACAGGTGTATGCTCAGCGATTCCGAAAGGCAGTGAACGGGCCTTGTAGAGGTGTTGGCTTTTACAAAAAAGGTGGCTGTTGAGCTTCTTGAAAAAAGATTGACATGGCCAAGGATCCTTATTTTTTCAAAAGGCTGAACTCATACAAAAAAGATGAAAGGAGAGATAAGATGGCTGCAAAACTGATCAAAGGCACTGAGATTCGGGAAGAAATTCTTAATGAGGTTGAAGGGGAAGTTAAGAAAATCAAAGAGGAACACGGCGTTGTTCCCGGTCTGGTGACGATCCTGGTAGGTGAGAATCCTGCTTCGATCTCCTATGTGACCCTTAAGGTCAAGACGGCCGAGAGAGTCGGTTTCAAAGAGGTGCAGGATAACCAGCCAGAGGACATCACTGAGGAAGGCCTGCTCGCCCTGATCGACAAATACAATCAGGATGATTCCATTCACGGCATCCTGGTCCAATTACCGCTCCCCAAGCAAATAGACGAAAAGAGAGTGCTCAATGCCATTGATCCCGATAAAGATGTCGATGGCTTTCACCCCGTGAATGTCGGTCGGCTCATGATCGGGGGGTCTGAGGTGAAATTCCCACCTTGCACCCCGGCCGGGATTCAGGAAATGATTGTGCGAGCCGGCGTTGAGACCAAGGGGGCGGAAGTCGTCGTGGTGGGGCGGTCAAATATAGTCGGCAAACCCATCTCCAACATGATGTTGCAAAAGGGCCCGGGTGCCAATTCAACGGTGACCGTCGTTCATACGGGAACCAGGGATCTGGCCTTTCACTGCTCACGCGCAGACATCCTGATCGTGGCAGCCGGTGTGCCGGGGTTGGTGAAGCCCGAGTGGATAAAGCCGGGGGCCTGCGTGATTGATGTCGGTGTCAACAGGGTTGGAGAAAAAATCAGTGAGAAGACCGGGAAGAAAGTGGCGATCCTCAAGGGGGATGTGGACTTTGACGCGGCTAAGGACATTGCCGGATGGATTACGCCTGTGCCCGGCGGCGTGGGACCCATGACGATCACCATGCTTATGAAGAATACGCTTAAATCTCTCAAATTCACGCTGGGAATCAATTGATTCTTTGATCTTGCGAGGCCCGAATGCTATTTTATTCGGGCTCGCAACTGGTCGATTTTTCGGATAATAGCCTGCAGGTATTTCTCGAATTCACCCGCCTTTTGAAATCTCCGGTCAGGTTCTTTTGCCAGGACTTTATCAAGGATCTGCTCACAGGGCCTGGGTATTTTAGGATTGATGCTTCGCGGGGAGGGGTGCTTGTTTTGAGTGATTTGGTAGAACAGACTGGTGAGGTTGTTTCCATGAAAGGGCAACTCACCGGCCAACAATTCAAAGAAAACCACACCCAATGAGAAGATGTCCGAACGCCCGTCTATTTCGTAACCGTTGATCTGTTCCGGAGACATGTAGCTCGGCGTCCCAAGGATCACTCCGCTCTTGGTCTGGGAGGAGGAGACGGCCTTGGCAATACCGAAATCCGTCACTTTCACCGCCCCATTGTTAAGGAGCATGATGTTCGCAGGTTTGATGTCCCTGTGGATTACGCCCTGAGCGTGGGAGTAATCCAGCGCATTGGCGGTCTGGGCAACGATGGAAAGGACTCTTCGGAGTGGGAGAAGGTGCCCCTTTTTGCAATATCTTTGAAGACTCTCTCCCTCCAGATATTCCATGGCAAGATAGGACAGGTCGTAGTCTTCGCCCACATCATAGATGGAGACGATTGTGGGGTGAGAAAGCTGTCCCGCAATTTCGGCCTCCCGCAGGAACCGATCCTTGACCTCTCTAATCTTCTCCTCCTCGAATTCATCGGAAAACCGTATGGTCTTAATAGCCAGCAGGCGATTGATTTTGGGATCCTTCGCTTTATAGACGATCCCCATGGCCCCCTGGCCCAGTTCTGAAAGGACTTCGTATCGACCCACCGTGGGCTTTGTTTCGAGATCGTCGGAGACCAATATTTTGGAGTCCTTCTTCCCGTCGTAACCCGCCAGGGCCAGTGGGCCGATCAGTTTTTTCAGTTTGGGAATGCGCTCGTTCAAGGCCTTATAATTTTTGTCCATCTGGGTGATGTATTCATAAACCGCCACCGCCTTGTTGACCATCCTTTTTCTTTCGTAATCGAGTCCCAGGTTATAGATGACGTCCTTCATGGTTTCATCAAGGGGACATTTCCTGAATTTTTCAAAGGCCAGATCAAGCAAACCCTGGCTTTGAAAGCTCAATCCCAGCATTCTGTTTGTTTCAATACTCTCCTTGGAACTCAGCCCCAGGTTCTTTTCCCGGATGACGATGTCCCGAATCATGGAGACGGCGTAGACCGTAAATACGGCAAGACAGACGTAGACGGCCTTGAACCAGACATCCAGGGCCACAAAGGACACAAAAGAAACTATAAAGACGGCAAAGAGGATTGCGGCTGTCATACCCAGGCGATTCAGAAAGTTGAAGCGGGGCAAAATGACGGAGGAGGCAAGAGTCAACAGGAGGAGGACAAGGATTTCAATATATATCATGGCATCAGGGCGTTTAAGGTAACGCCCCAACACCAGGTTCTCTATGATATTGGCCGTCAATTCGACATGGGGCATCTGGAGATCCACGGGTGTACTGACGGTCGCACCACCTTTAGCCGTGTAACCGATGAGCACGATCTTGTTTTCAAATACTGCCGGGACCTTTCGCACGTTTAAAATGTCAATGAAGGAATAGTAGGGAAAAGACCGTCTCGCTCCTTTGAATTTGAGAAACATCTCTCCCTTAACGGTGGGTATGGCCGAATGGTTCAACTTAATTCCTTTATTGGGCGTAATGACGCTCTCCGGCCGTTTTCCAAGATAATCCAGGGCCAGGCGCAGGGGCATGGAAGGGATAATATGGCCTCTGTAGTTGATAAAGAGGGGATGGAGCTGGCCCTTTAATAATTCATTGGGCGACAGGTTGATATGACCCAATGCATGGCAGGTTTCAGACAATTCGTCATAGGGCATAGTCAAGCGGTATGCCGTCAAGATATCATCGAGGTCGGCACGAATCTCCAGGGTCTTTTTTTTCAAAAAGGAGTTTTCTGGGAGCACAAGTTCGGCATTATATCTCCCGAAGGTCCCCATGACAGGGAAGATCGCGTTTCCACATGCCTTTACGGCCTCGATCAAGATGGTATCATTGTCCAACCTCTTTTCGATGTCGTTCAGTTTTTCCAGAAACCACGGATTCTTCAAGGTTAAATCTTCGCTATCCAAAACGGCCCTGCGCAGTTGTCTGACCTCTTGGAGGCCCCGATTGTGTTCTTTTTCGCTATAGAGCAGATCCACCCCGATCAGTTTGGCTCCATTGTTCTTGAGAATGGTGATCATATTTGCGATGATTGATCTGGGCCAAGGCCATGGACCCAGATGCTCCAGGCTCTTTTCGTCGATATTTACAATGGCGATCTTGTTGTCCTCGGTGGTTTGAGGAAGGTTCAACCGCATTTCAATGCCGTAAATGACCTTTTCAAGGGATTCCAATCCCTCAAGCGCCATGCAGGAAAAAAAGACAAATAGGCCCGCAATAAGGACTCCGATGATTATATCTGTTGATTTTGGAGAATGCCTCTTCATGTTATGGCGAAGGAGATAGAAGCTTTGTTTTTTGGTTAGGTAGATTTAAATCTATTAAATATTGATAGGGATTAAAAAAATTAACAAAAACATTTAAATACTAAAAAATATATGTAAAACATTCGAATTCTCAAAATAGTTAACTATATTAAATCAGTAGGGTGATGTCAAAAGAATTCCCTTCCCAGTTTGGGCTTGAAAATAGATCTAAGGCATAATACATTTAAAAACAAATATATGGGAAACAAAAACACAAAAACCGGCCGGCATGAATCTCCCTACTTGAAAAAGATTTCAGTCTCTCGACGAAAGCTCGGAGATCTGTTGGTTGAGATCGGTCTTCTGCCTTCCGATAAACTTGCAGAGGCCCTTGAAGCCCAGAAGGAATCCGACAAGCGGCTGGGACAGATACTCATTGAAATGGGACTCATCACGGAAGAGGAAATGGCCTTTGCCCTGGCCATGCAGTTGAAGATTCCCTATATTGATCTCAGTCACCGTGGAATAGAATCCCACGTTATCGAATGTATCCCGGAGCAAATATCCCGGAAATTTATCTGTATTCCCATATCCCTAAACAACAGCATCCTTGATGTGGCCATGGCGGACCCTCTTGATCTCAATATGATCAAGGACCTACAGTTCATCACCGGATATAGCATCCAACCCTCGATATCGACTTCCAGCCAGATCATAGAGGTTCTTCAGAAGCACTATCATCCCGAAAAATCGGTTTCTGAAGTGGTCGAGGAATATGATAATGAAGACCTCCTGGAGCTTCTTCCTGAAACGGATATCAAAGAGGACGAAGAGGAAGATGATCTGGAGGCCTTTAGAAATTCGCCTTTTGTCAAAATGGTAGA
>CAYNYM010000208.1:0-6232 GCA_964401325.1 uncultured Desulfobacteraceae bacterium
TCCTGGAACTGGTGGAGGGCGGTTACGTCAGTGGGTGGGATGATCCGCGGATGCCAACCATATCGGGCCTTCGCAGGCGCGGTTATTCACCGGCGGCGATTCGGACATTCTGCGAGCGGATCGGCGTGGCCAAGCGGGACAGCATGGTGGATATGGCCCTTCTCGAACACTGCGTGAGAGAGGATCTGAACAAGAGCACCCGGCGTGTCATGGCGGTTTTACGCCCCCTGAAGGTCATCGTCGACAACTACCCTGAAGAGCGGGAAGAAGAACTTGAGGCCCTCAATAACCCCGAGGATTCCGGCATGGGGAAGCGCAATGTGCCTTTCTCAAAGGTTTTGTACATCGAACGTGATGATTTCATGGAAGACCCTCCGAAGAAGTTCTTCCGCCTGGCTCCGGGCCGTGAGGTGCGTCTCAGATATGCTTATTTCATCAAATGCGTGGATGTGGTCAAGGACGAGAAGACCGGTGAGATCCTGGAGCTTCACTGCACATATGATCCCGAAACCAAGGGGGGCGATGCACCGGACGGGCGAAAGGTGAGGGCCACCCTTCACTGGGTATCCGCCGCCCATGCCCTGGAGGCGGAAGTCAGGCTCTACGGCAACCTCTTAACGACGGCCAACCCTGCGGGAGAAGAAGAGGGTAAGGATGCTATTGATTATTTGAATCCCAATTCTCTGGAGGCCTTACCTCGGTGTTATGTGGAGCCGAGCCTCGAGGGGTCCGAACCCGGCAGCCAATACCAGTTTGAAAGACTGGGATATTTCTGCGTGGATGCCGTGGATTCCAAGGAGAACAACCTGGTGTTTAACCGGACCGTCACCCTGCGGGACACCTGGGCCAAGATCCAGAAAAAGGGCGTGGGAAAACCCGAGACGAAAAAACCTTCAGAAAAACCTCAGACGTCCGTGAGCGGAGGCGAGGCCCTCTCGAAGCGGGAGGATTTTCAACCCATAGGGGATGAGATCACCATCGATGATTTTTCCAGGGTCGACCTGCGTGTGGGGGTCGTCCGGGAAGCGGGGCAAGTGGAAGGAGCCCGGAAGTTGATCAGACTGATGGTCGATCTCGGAGAAGGCCGATTGCGTCAAATATTCGCCGGCATCCGCTCGGCCTATCCCGAGCCTGAAAGGCTCATCGGCACAAAGGTGATCGTCGTGGCGAACCTGAAGCCCCGAAAGATGAAATTCGGGGTTTCCGAGGGCATGGTCCTTGCCGGCGGCGATGGCGACAGACTCTGCGCGACCACCTTTGACGGAGAGCCTATGCCGGGAGACACGGTGACCTAGTTGTGTATCACACCCCCACTTCCGGTGGGGGACCCGGAAAGGCCTTGCCGATTTTTGAAACCCATGTAGCCCTGGAGGGGCCATGACCGGGGGGACGTTTATTTTAACATCGAAAACCCGGTCCTTGGGGCCAGGTGAGAGACAGTTGACTCTGCCGGTATAATCTGATCGGGAATATTGGATGTTGGAATAAAGGCTTTAGCAACAGAAGATTTATTTACTTCTTGTAACAGGTTAGCCTCTTAAAGATGCGGATGTGGAAGAGACGGGGACCCAAGTGCCGGCGGGGGGGCCTTCAGGCCCCACCTTTTTCCTTTTCCGGCAGGGAGGTGTGCAGATGCCCCTGCGAGCTTTCCTTTTGAATGGGAAGCAGGGTTCGGCACTGCGTCCCTCCTCCCCCAAAAAAAGCGTGAAATCTCTGGAAGACCTTTTTTCTTGACAATCGGAAACCCCTTCGTTATTTTTTTAATCAAATCATTGGTCGTACCATTCGATATTCAACTTAAAGGCAGGGGCAAAAATGCACGACCAGGTGATGTTTTCTCCTTACACCCCCATCCGGGCGTTCGAAGAGGTGGCCGAGCAGATCAAAGGGGTCATCCTGGACAGGCAATTGATCCCTGGAGACCGATTGCCGTCGGAACGCTCACTTGCGCACCAATTTCAGGTCGGACGCCTGACCATTCGGGAAGCCCTGCGCACCCTCGAAACCAAAGGATTCATTCAAATCAAAAAAGGGAGCGGCGGAGGGGCCTTTGTTGCGAGCCATGATCTGGGCGCCGTGACCTCCATCATCAAAGATAATTTTTTACTCGAAGGACTGACAAGCGATCAGATCAACGAGGCCAGGATCGCCCTGGAATGCGCCGCCGCAGCGTCCGCTGCGCGACACGCCACCGTGGAGGATCTGAAACGCATTTCCCTCTGTATCGAAGAATCCGAAGAGATCATGGCAGACGGGGAAAGGGGGCAAGAGATCGTCATGAAAATGATTCAGTTTCACACCCTCATCGCAGAAGCCTCCCACAACCTCCCTTTCATCATGTTCATTCGGGCCCTCCTGGAGTGGGCACGAAACAGGCCCATATTAACGGCCTGGATGCCTTCCGAACAAGACAAACAGTATGCACTGAGGTCATTCAGACGCATCTTCCAGGCGATCAGCGAGCGAGATCCTGACGCGGCTCGACGCTTCGTGAAGAAGCATGTCGAGAAGATGCGGGCCTTATTGGCAGAACCGAAGGCAGACAAGAAATGCAGCATACACATCAATAAAGGGTCTTGCTGAGGCATAAGGAACGCCGATTCCATTGACGATTCAACCCTGATAGACGGCGAGAACTTCTTCAATCTCAAATCGGCCGGCAAAGCCTGCGCCGATCATTTCCGGAATATCACAAAGGGCTTTTGGTGGGCCTTGCCCTGAAAAGAGGCCATGTGTCCCTGTGGTCAGCCATGGGGGTTTTGGAAAATCCATGAGAAGGAGGAGGAAGAGCTATGAAAAGAAAGGGAGTGTCATCATTAACCGTTTGCCTGTGTGTGTTGGGTCTCTTTTTGGCCTTTATCGTTACCATGGCCGGCCCGATGCCGGCCGCGGCGGAGGAACCCTATCAGATTTCCATTTCAACCATTCCTGCAGGTTTTGCCTCATATATCATGGGCGTGGCCCTGGCTGAACAGATCAACAAGAACAGCACCTGGTTGAAGGCCACGGCCATGGAGGGGCGTGGACCGGCCGAGCACATGAAACTCTTGGTTAAAAAACCGGATAAACGCAAAAATTATCTGTTCTTCAATACCACCTGGGACATCTGGGAAGCCAAAAGGGGGATTGGCGCATACAAGGGATTTTCCTTTGACTACGATGAGTTCAAGTTCGTCTGTCTCCTGGGTATTGCCGGAAACGGGCTCTGCACCCTCAAGGCCGATATCAAGACCGTCCATGATCTGGCCGGAAAACGTGTGATTTTCGACTCCGCTCCCGGCAAAGGCCGCCAGGTGACCTATCAGGGCATCCTGGAGGCGGCCAATGTCCCGGTAGAGGAACTTAAATATCAATACTCGGCGGGAAAGGGTGCGGCCGATGCCCTGAGGGATGGATTGATTGACGTGATCTACACCGGGCACTTCCTGAAAAAACTGCCCAATGTCTATGGAAACAGCCCTTTTCAGGCAGAACTTGTCGCCACAAAACCGACGTATTTCGTTTCCTTCGATCCTGATGAAGTAAAGGCCTACAAGGAAAAGACCGGACACCCCGTTGCCGTGGTGAAAGTCCCGGCAAAGATGCTCAGTCCCCATCAAACCGAACCCTGCGGCATCCTGATCAAACCCCTGGCCTTTGCCGCCCACAAGGACATGCCCGACCACGTGATCACCGAAATCCTGAAGGTCGCCTATGAGAACGCCGAAAAATTCAAGGAGTATACTTCCATGGGGGCCGTTTTTACCAAGGAGACCATGGCTTCTTTGAGCATTCCCGAATCGGCCTATCATCCGGCCGCCGTGAAGTTCTTCAAGGAAAAGGGTGTTAAGATTACAGGCTTTGATCAGTAATGTCCCGAATCTGCAACCTCCGATTATGACAAAGATAGATCCAGTTCTCAGTCAGCCCTTAAAACCATAGAGGAACAGGGCTCCCCGGGGCGGGACAAAAATCCATTCGCCCCGGGGAGATGCCTCCGAACGGGTGGGTATGAGAACTCCAGGATCTTTCCCAAAGCATGGAAGCCGTACCGCGCAAGGTAACAATCAACCAGGAAAAGCCTTTCAGCGTTTCGGGTGAAGAGGTTTGTTATGGAGACTTTGAAAAAGGAGATCCGACAGAACCCGGCCTATATCCTTGTCGTGATTGCGGGTCTTGGCATGGCCGTCTATCACATGGCCGCCACGCAGGTTTTCCTGCAGGCGGTCAAGGCGCATCTGAATACCCACCTGGGATTCTGTCTGCTCTTGGTCTATTTGGGAGCATTTTCCACGGCCAAGGGGAAATTCGATCGAATCTGGGCCCTCGTCCTCACGGCAGGGGCCCTGTTCGTGGCCCTTTACGTCCAGTTTCTGTGGGTTGAACTGGAAAACCGCGCCTACTTCAATACCCCTTTTGATCTCGCCGTAGGGGTCGTCATGGTCTTCCTGGTCCTGGAGGCGACGCGGCGGGATTTTGGGTGGGTGCTTCCCGTGCTGACCCTCCTTGTGGTCCTCTATCCCTATGTGGGGAAGAATTTTCCGGAGCCCTTCACGTGCCAGACCATGGACCTGGACCAGACCATCTCCAATCTCTCGATCGGCCTTCAGAACGGCATCTTCGGCGTGGTGCTTCCGACATCGGCCAATTATATCTTCCTCTTTGTCCTCTTCGGAGCCCTGCTGCAGGCCCTGGGGGGAACCAAGTTCTTCATGCTCTTGGCCAAAATGGTGGCAGGTCGCATGCAGGGCGGCCCCGGGATCATGTCGGTGGTCAGCAGTTCCCTGGTGGGCTCCATTACGGGAAGTGCCGCGGCAAACGTGGCCATTACAGGGTCTTTCACCATCCCTCTCATGAAAAAAGTGGGCTACAAGCCGGAGCATGCCGCAGCCATCGAAGCATCCGCTTCCAACGGGGGGCAGATCATGCCGCCCATCATGGGGATCGTGGCCTTCGGCATGGCGGGGATTACGGGAATTCCCTACGTCACGATTATTGCCATGGCCGTCATTCCCGCTTTGCTCTACTTCTGGGCTGCGGGCCTTTATGTCTATTTCCGGGCCGGACAGCTCAATATCAAGGCCATGGAGGCCGAAAAGATCAACAAAAAGGAATTGCTTTTCGCACTGCCCTCGTTTGCCACGCCTTTTATCGTGATTCTCGTGCTCCTGATCAAGGGCTACAGCGTGATGTTCGTCGCTTTCTGGGCTATTATCAGCACCATCGTAGTGGCCTACCTGGGAAAGGATCGACCCAGCATCGGCCAGATCATCCTGGGCCTTGCCAGAGGGGCCAGGGCTGGCGCAGGAATCGGGGCCTCTGCGGCCTGTGTGGGGCTGATTATGGCCACCGTGACCATGAGCGGTCTGGGGGTCAAGCTTTCATCCGGCATCCAGGTCTGGAGCGGCGGTTACCTTTTCCTTGGGCTCATCATCATCGCGGTCATCTGTGTGGTTATGGGCTGCGGCGGACCGTCCCTGACCGCCTATTTTATCGTATCCATGTTTGCGGCCCCGGCCCTTATGAAAATGGGGGTGACCTTCGAACAGGCTCATTTTTTCACCATGTTTTTCGCCGTCTTCGCCTTCCTGACCCCTCCGGTCGCCATTGTGGCCCTCATCGCGGCAAAACTTGCTGAAGCCCCTTATATCAAATCGGCAATCGAGGCCACGAAGGCAGCCGTCGGGGGCTTCGTCATTCCCTTCATGTTCATCTATTGTCCCTTTCTGCTTTTGCAGCCCACAGAGCCCATGGCCGCTGTTCAGGGGCTCATTGCAAGTATCCTCTGTCTGTTTTCCCTGGAAGTCTTCTTTGTCGGTTATTTCATGACCCACTGCAGCGTTTGGGAAAGGGGGCTGGCGGCATTGGCGGGTCTGGCGTTACTGGTCTATTTCGTCCTGCAAAGCCATGTCCTGTTTTTTGGAGGGATCATCGTCTGCTTCATCGTTACGATTTTGCAGTGGAAGAAGAAACAAGAGATGGCAACAGATGCCGTGCCTCACTTTGAGAGTGCATGAAAAAGAGGGCTTTCTTTTCGTTTTTGAAAAGAGATGGCCATGACCCATCCATGGCTGAATGCCTTTCAAAAGATCAAACAGCGACCGAAAAACCGGCTTGACTCAATGACAGGGGCGGCCCTCGGGCAAGGGAACAAAAGGAGGGGTATGTATGGGGTTCAATCACATTTATATCAATGAGGACATCTGCGATGGCTGCGGGATGTGCGTGGAGGTCTGCATGAGCGACGTATTTG
>CAYNYM010000209.1:0-6221 GCA_964401325.1 uncultured Desulfobacteraceae bacterium
GTTTACCGGCTATCTTCAAGACCTTGATAAGACAGCCGAAGCGACTCGAAACGGATATTACCGCACGGGTGACAAGGCCTGGATCGACGAGGAGGGATATTACTGGTTCATGGGCCGTGTGGATGATCTGATCAAGAGTTCCGGTTACAGGATCGGCCCCTATGAGGTTGAAAGTGCCCTGGTTTCCCATGACGCCGTGCTGGAAGTTGCGGTCACGGGTCTCCCGGACCCGGTCCGGGGGCAGGTGATCAAGGCAACGGTGGTGCTGAATTCCGGATTTTATCCTTCGGAGGAACTTACTCGAGAGCTTCAGAATCATGTGAAGACCGTAACCGCCCCTTACAAGTATCCTCGCGTCATTGAATACGTAGATGCCCTGCCCAAGACCGTCAACGGAAAGATCAAACGGGCACAGATCAGGGCCGAAGGTGGAAAAGGATCGTGATGGAGAACCCTGGAAAGGCGCGGCACCAGGTTCATATGGATGCGTCCGTAGCCGGGCCGCTCTTGATGCTGTCTGCGGCATTGATGTATACGCTGCTCAATGTCTTCGTCAAACTGCTGGGCCCGGCGTTCACGGTTTGGCATATCGGCTTTTTCAGGTTTTTCGGCGGCCTGGTGGTCCTCCTCTCCTTGTTCGGACGCCACGGCAATCTCTACAGCGGATTCAATCCCCGGCTGCTCATCATTCGGGGCTGCGTCGGATCCATTGCATTTATCTGCTTCATAACGGCCGTTCGATTGCTGCCGGTATCCGTGGCACTGGTCATTTTCTATACCTTTCCGGCATTTTCAGCTTTTTTCTCCTATCTGATTTATGGGGAAAAGATTGGGAAGTTTGAGGTCATGTGCATTGCCGTGGTGGTGATCGGCGTCGGAGTTTTATTCGATTTTCAGCCTGCCGGGGGGTTTCTCGGGCAGATCCTGGCACTCGTGGGCGCTGTGTTTGCCGGGATGACGGTCACGTTGATCCGGTCGCTCCGTGAAAACAACGGCCCGGTCGTCATCTACCTCTACTTTTGCACCATGGGTGCGATGATCACCTTCCCGAAGTTCCTCATGCACCCGATATTCCCGTCGACGCCTACAGAGTGGGTCATGATTCTGGGTATCATTTTTTTCTCGGTATCGGCCCAGCTCTTGATGAACCAGGGGTTTTTCTATTGCAGGGGATGGGAGGGGGGGGTGTTCATGTCCAGTGAGGTCATTTTCACCGGCATGGTGGGCATTGTCTTTATGGGCGATCCGACGACGCCGCGTTTCTGGATCGGAGGCCTCATGATCTTTGGCAGTGTCGTCGCGCTGAACCGTCTCAAGGCCAATGGCGGGTACCTATCGGGGGCATCCGGTAAGTTACAAAAGTGATGGGCCTACGCCCATCGAATCGCGACAACCGGGCATACACATGGGACAGGTCCCGGGTGGAGATCCCGAACGTGGTCTCAATGGACTCGAGACCATGCCGGTCCGGTGATCTAATGGCCAAACGGGCCGGGCGTCTGATAAGATCGGCGCGACACAGAACGATAGGCGTTTCATGCCTGCTTCAGGCATCTTTGGGGTGCAATGGGTAGCGAGCCGAAACACATCATTCATCTGGATATGGACGCCTTTTATCCCTCGGTGGAGGTGCGAGATAACCCGGCGCTGAAGGGAAAGCCGGTCATCGTGGGCGGAAGCCGGGAAAGGGGGGTTGTCTCATCCGCGTCCTACGAGGCCCGGAAATTCGGTGTACATTCCGCGCAACCCATGGCAACCGCCGCGCGCCTTTGCCCCAACGGGATATTCCTGCCCGGCAGGATGGCAAGATACAAGGAGGTCTCCGGTCAGGTGTTCGAGATCTTCCACCGTTTCACGCCCCTGGTCGAACCGCTCTCCATTGATGAAGGCTTCCTGGACGTGACCGGGTCCAGACGGCTTTTCGGCATGCCGGAGGAAATCGCAAGAACGATCAAGGAGACGGTCTTTAAAGAGACCGGTCTGACCGTTTCAGCGGGTGTGGCGCCTTCCAAATTTGTCGCAAAGATCGCATCCGACATAGACAAGCCGGACGGGCTCACGGTTGTGCCCCCAGACAAGGTGCGGGCGTTCCTGGACCCCCTCCCTATCCAGAAGATGTGGGGTGTCGGCAAGGTGACCCGGGAGGCTTTGGCCCGCCTCAATATCCATACATTCAAGGATCTCAGCAGGATACCGGTCGAGGTCCTGGCGCGCGGATTCGGCAAACACGGCCTCAAGATGCACCGGCTCTCCATGGGAATCGATGGCAGAGACGTCATTCCGGAACATGTCGTAAAATCCATCGGCCACGAGGATACCTTCCCTGAGGATATCGTTGACCCGGATACAGTCAAAAAGGAACTCCTGTCCCTGGCAGACAGGTTGGCCCGCAGGATGCGGCGGGAGGGATTGCAGGGCAGGACCGTTACCTTGAAGGTGAAATACAGCGACTTTAAGCTTGTAACCCGGTCGACCACATTGCAAGAGCACACGGACGACGGCCATGAGATACACAAAAGCGTTTGCCGTCTCCTCGAAAAGACGGCGGCAGGCAGGCGGCCCGTCCGGCTCTTGGGTATTTCCGTGTCCCGTTTCAACTCTGAATCCGAAGGCCAGCTCGCGCTTTTCCCCGAAAAAGACAAATCCCGCGGGATGAAACAACTGCACACCGCCATTGATTCCATACAAGAGAGATTCGGGGAAAAAGGCATCCTGCCGGGAACACTTCTCAAAAAATAAGGGGTTCGATGCCGTGCCCCCTGGACCCGGATTCTTGACTCGCCTCTTAATTGTGCTATCTTTCTCATTCAAAAGAGGCTATCTTACGCCTCACTCTTGGAAGGTATCTCCACTGCCGTGATCTGGTTGCGATGACGTGGATAGATCACCGGTTAAAAGATATTCCATCACCCGGACAATATGACCTTAAATGGCCTGAGACCTCACGTTCAGACAATTGATGACGGCATGGACGATGACTGTCTCGGGTCTCTATTTTTTTTTCGGTCGAGCCCGATTAGAACCGCTTATGATTTACGACACAGGATCACTCTCTTTTCCATCCCCTTTACAGCAGACAGGTTTAGGCGTGCGGCTGCGAAAGGCCTTTCCGCTGATTTCCTATGTGTTGATTGCGATTGTCTGGACGGTTGTTCTATCGATTCTGATCATCAAATCCGGTTCGCCCGGTTTCCGGTTGTTACCGACCCAGAGTGGCCTTATCGTCTCGGAAGTTGATCGGCCCGTCAATCCCGTCCGGAAGGGAGACCTCATCACCGAAATTTCAGGGATTCCATATGGCCTCGTCATTGGAGACCTCTTTTCTTTTCAGGATCGGACGACGGACACGTATACGGTGACGATTGACCATGACGGCAAATCAAAGGCGTTGTCTGTCAGATTGTTTCCGATGGGCTCCCCGGGTTATTTGAAAGAGGCCTGGCCCCATCTGTTGCTGATCGCCATCTTGTTGATCTCTTCCTTGTTGGCCGCACTCCTGGCGCCGCCCGGACAACCCGCAGGTCTGTTTGTCCTCTCTTTCACCTCTTTCGCTTTGATCATTGCCAATCAGTAGGTATTCCATTTCGGCCTGCTGCAACCGGCTGTTCTATCCTGGGCCTTTTGGGCGATCACGGTCTCCAATTGGTTGGCCTTCAGTGCCTGGGCCCATTTTGCCCTGAAATTTCCGGTGGAACACCAACTCCTCGACGGGCCCTCATGGATGACCGCGGCTATTTACCTCTTTCCTCCGACCGTCACGATTCTCGGTGCTTGTCTCGTTGCGGGGGCAAACGCTGAATTTTTCGGCTTGATACAACGTCTGCGTCGCTGGAGTGCCCCCCCTCTATATTGCGGGAACCTGGGTCAAGCTCCTGTATCATTTTTTCACTTCACCATCGGCCTTGGTCAGGAATCAATTGAAACGGCCAAAATTGCCGGGGCAGGATACCCCTTGGTGCTGGGACTCAAATCGGGGACGACTTTTCTCGGTCTGCTCCTTCTTGGACCGAAGACGAACAACCGATTTTTCGCGGGAAAAGAGCTTCAAATCTACGCTACGCTGGCGAACCAGGTGGCGGTTTCACTGGAAAACGCCTTGCGCTATGAGGCCCTGCAAGATAGCAGGGATCAACTCCAAGAGATGTTTAACAAGGTTGTCCAATCCGAAAAATTGGCCACGATCGGTGAAATGACCGCGGTCCTGGCCCATGAAATCAAGAATCCCCTAGGGGTCATACGCAGCTCGGCAGAATATCTCAACAAAAAGGAACGAAACGCGCTCATCCGGAAGGAGCTTATGCAAAACATCGTCGAGGAGGTTGACGGCATGAACCTGGTCGTCAATAATCTACTCGGACTGGCCCGCTATAAGCCGCCTGAATTCATTCCTCTTGACCCGGCTGAAAACCTTGCCTCTCTGATCGTTCGGTGGGAGATATCCGCCGGGCATAACCGGGCGGTCAAGATTACCCTGGAGGACGCCTATCACGGCGCAAAGGTCTGTGCAGACGAAAATCAGCTCTCCCAGGTGTTCTTGAACCTGATCCAGAACGGCGAAGAGGCCATGCCGAACGCGGGCGATTTATCCATAAAGATCGCAGCCCCACCTAAAGATGACGGCGTCATCATATTCTTTACGGATCGGGGAGCGGGGATTTCAAGCGAGGATATCCATGAGTTGTTTAAAAAGTTTTTCACCACCAAGGAAAAAGGGAGCGGCTTGGGGCTTGCGGTCTGCAGGCAGATTATCATGATGCACGATGGTTCCATCGAGCTTTATAACAACGAAGGGCCGGGTGTCACGGTCAGGATCCGGCTCCCCTGTCGGCCCCATTGCGTTTCGGGGGAGATCGCTCAGGGTCGCTTATGACCGTCGAGGCCAGTGCACAACCACCCCAAGCGATTGAAACGGCCACGGAAAAAAGAATGAGAAGCACCAGGCGATAACGGGAGGATAGGATGCAGAGAAAGGAACTGGTCATTGAGGATGAACACCGTATGCGAAGAATTCTCCAACTCCTGCTGGAAGAGAACGGATATGATATCAAGATGCCCCGGGCCGAAGGCATGAAGGTGTTGGAGTTAAAAAACAGAAGAAATTGTGAGCCCGGCTGTGTTCCACAACGCTATACCTGATGGAGCGCTATTTCAAATTTCGGCTCGCCATTGGTCGATCTCAATGTGAATTCGACCTGCTTGCCGGAGACAAGGATCATTTCAGAGCGGCTGCGAAGTTGGCGAAAGTCAGCCGATTCCAGGAATACCCTGAGCAATTCCAATACGTCCAGCAATTGCGGATCCTCTTGCTGCGTACTTAGGAGTTTGTTCAACACCTTCTCGTACTGTCTTTTTGCAACCGTCTCGATACAGCTCGACAGGCTCGGTTTGAGTTTGATTTCAATCATCTGCAACACGGTGAAGAATGCCGATTTCAGCGCACGAAATAGGCTCGGAATAGGGTTTTGTTTGCCTCTGACTGCAACCGGGAAAAAGGAAACCCCCGCATACAATGGAAGGGGGTCAGTTGTAAGAAGCGGGGGTTTCCACGGAGCAACGAGGTGACCATATGTCACAAATGTCCAAATATCTAAATTTCCCCTAAAGTGCAAGAAAAATAATTCACACTCTACCGGATGCACCGGGAAAAGATCAACCCCCGGACCCTGCCTGTGTGGGCCTTTCACCTTCAGAAACACATTTTGCGACTGTGGGGAATACAGGGGGCGTCCGTGTTTTCAGGCAAAAAAATAGGGGTTACGAAATGACTGTAACCCCTTGCTTTCATTAATGGTGGGCGATGCGCGACTCGAACGCGCGGCCTTTGGTTCCGGAGACCAACGCTCTATCCAACTGAGCTAATCGCCCAATAAAAACTATACCCGAACTCTTATCAATTTTTTATGAAGCGGTCAACAATCAAGTTTCAATTTGAAAGATACAGGTCTCGGGTGCCGGTTTTCCCTGATCCACCATCAAGGCGTCATGGGTCCCGTGCATCGCGGGATTGCCTTCGGTCGTTCCGGCCTCCGGCAATGATCTGAGAATGAGGCGGTGGATCGAGGTTTTCGTGTGGACATTGAGACCCAGGCTTGCTAAGGGATAGGGCTGTGGGTGAGGAAAAAGATTGTCAGGGGCTCGCACCTATCGCGCGGTCCGGAATCCAGGCATTCTATCCCTGTGTTTTTGCATTGAGGGCTAATGGGAAAACCGAACCCTTCCGA
>CAYNYM010000210.1:0-6195 GCA_964401325.1 uncultured Desulfobacteraceae bacterium
CCTTTAAATCCCATCCAACGCAATAGACCGAAAGGAGGCTGAGATCGTGTATGTGAAGATCCCCGTGTTTATGGGCTTTCCTGATCTCGGGAGGATAGATCCGGTTCAGCCAGTATTCAGAGGTAACGTCTGAGGAGATGTAGTTGTTCAATCCCTGAAGGGAGTAACACATATTGCTGTTTTCATTTATCTTCCAATCCAGCTTTCCGATATAGTTCTCCACCAGATCGACACTCGCCTTGGCCACGATGCTTCTAATCTGTGCATGCTGTTCCCTATAGAGGATATAGGCCTTGGCTGTTTTGTAGAAGGGGGAATCCAAGAGGACTCTTTCTACAATGTCCTGGATCGCTTCCACCTCGGGCGAGGGATCAAGACGCATCTCGTGGCCCAGGGTCAAGACCCGAAGCGTCATTTTCTTTGCCTCTTTTTCACCGAATTCACCCGAGGCCTTTCCCGCCTCTGCGATGGCTCCGGTAATTTTCATCGAATCAAAGGGCACAACCCTTCCGTCACGCTTTTTGATAGTCTCGAACATAAACGCCACCTTTACAATAGGATTCAAGTCATGCTGGATTAAGATTCTCGAATGAGTGGGTTAACAAAATGACCCTTGTGCGAAAAGACCTCGAAATAACAAAAACCATCAAGGTAATCGGGAAAAATGCCCATCGAAGATAGAGGAGAATTATCACAACATATTGATGTCTGTCAAGGGCTTAATTCAATATATAGCGCTAGTGACCTGTTCCTTTACACCCCCATTTTCCTTTGTTCAAAACCCATGAAATCAATCACTTACTGGGGGCTCTCACGCAAATAATTTCAGAAGAAAACGGACATGACCCACAAAAAAAAATGGGAAATATCAAGGATTCGTCATGCGTATGATGAGTCCTTTTCTGGCATGCCTGATAGAGGCCTTCCCGCTGTCTGTCAACCGCACTGCCGAGCCTCCGGGCTAATGGGCCACACAACGGAAGCCCAGGATGTTTGAATAGGACGCGGTCTCCACTCTGAATCGGTTCGCCAGATTCAACGGTTTCCCGGTGACCCAACTTCCCCCTTTTGCGATATAAGACCTGCAGTCGGATTCAACCCCTTTTTCAAAGGGAGTCAGTGTCCACTCCCACACATTTCCGAGGGCGTCTGCGATGCCCAGCTCGTTCTCCCATTCCATAAAACGGTCCACGGGAGTTGTATTTCCAATCGAGGTGTCCTCGAAATTGCAGGCATCCTTTTTCCATCTGCTCCCCCAAGGCAAAGAACAGGCGTTCACTGTGCGCGAAGCGGCTTCCCATTCGTCCTCCGTGGGCAACCCCTTCCCGGTCCATGCCGCAAAGGCCAGGGCGTCTTCCAGGCTTACCTGAACCACCGGATGATTTCTCTTTTTATGAAGAGTACTCCCCGGGCCCTGCGGTTGATACCAACACGCACCTTTCACGATTTTGTTCGTGACCGAGGAACTCCAGGTATAGGTCTCCAGACCGGTCTCCTCATCCACCTCGCTTTGAACACGTCCAACATAAACCGTTCCATATCCCTCTCTTTCGGCAGTGGTCTTATATCCCGTCTTTTCTACGAATACTTCGAAAAGGGCGTTTGTCACGGGGAATTTCCCCATATAGAACGAAGACAGCTCGATCATTTGCCTTGCCCTTTCGCCCTTGATTGAGCGCTTTTTCCCAACGGTATATTTTCCATCGGGAATAAGGACGTACTGATTGAAAAA
This sequence comes from uncultured Desulfobacteraceae bacterium, assembly GCA_964401325.1. Taxonomy (GTDB): domain Bacteria; phylum Desulfobacterota; class DSM-4660; order Desulfatiglandales; family HGW-15; genus CAYNYM01. The sequence continues at coordinate 1,733 of CAYNYM010000210.1, forward strand.
CCGATCCATGGCGGCAAGAGAGCGGTTAAATCGCTCTGAAAGCATTCGTGGCAGTTCTGTGTTTTGATTTGATCCCGGTTCCCCGTTGAGATTTTCCTCTCCAAAATCCACCAGCAGGCGACCGCTCCCTTCAGCCTCGGCAAGAAGGCCTTCCTCTTCAAAATCATCCGTGAGGACTAAACTGTTGACATTTCCGCCCACGTTGCCCTTGTCTTCAATGCCTCCTTTGAAACCTCCATCCTCCGCGTCCAGGCTCCCCAGGCCTTGTTCAGCCTCTTGATCCTCCATCGAACATATCGCTCCGATATCTTCAATCGGCTGATCGTACAAAGCATCGGCATCAAAGGCCTCGACCTCCTCGACAAGATCAACATCTTCAAGCTCCTCCGGATCCCCATGGGGTTCCGCCTCTTCCAAGGCCTCGACCTCTTCCTCGGGTACCGCCTCCCCGAATTTTCCCTCTCCGTCGACGTCTTCGATCTCCTCCTCGTTTATCGCGTCCTCTTCTTCATCAATCGCCTCCAGGATCTCATCGGCAGACTCCATATCACTCTCTGCCGCTCCGCCCTCCTCCGCCCCCTCTATGTCTTCCAGGAGGTCATTCGGAGATATTTCAACGGCGGCCTCTTCTTCAACCTCCTCCACCGTCTCAATGGTCTCAACCTCTTCCGGATCTATATCCGTGGTCTCCTCCATCTCCTCAAGATCGAAGGCAAAAGCTACAGCCCCCGCTTCACCTGACTCGAGACCAGCACCCTCCTCCACCGCAGATCCCGGCCTTTCTCCTCCGGCCGATCCGACGGCGCCGCGGCTTCCCGATTCGTCTTTGCCTGCCTCCACAGGTCCCATCCCTGCGACCCCGATTTTATCGGAAACTCCTTTAATCAAATCGCGCAATTCACGAAGTGCCCCCGGCTCCTGATCTTTAGATAGTTTTCCAACGTTTTCGGTCGATGAAAGGGCCTCTCTAAGGGTATTGAGCGCGCCCGTCAACCGACCCAACCCGCCGGTCCCCGCCATCTCTGCCACGCCTCTCAATGCCTCAAGGGCGCTATCCTTGGCCTCCTCTGACATGATAAAGGTATATAATGAACTGATGGTGATGCCCTCGGGATTTTTTCCCTCCCTGTAAAGTTTCCTAAAGTCTGCATTGACCGAGGATTTGATGCTGCTCAGATTCCTTCTCCGGTTTTTTATGGTCATAGGATCAAGGGTATTCGCCCAGAGCATCCTGATCAACCTATCGGAATCAATGGATATTACGGATAAAATAGAATCATCGTGTTCATAATGCGCACGTATGGCCTGGATCAGCCGAGACTTTGTCCCCTTCTGATTCCGATAGCCAAGATTCGATATAGCCTCGTCAATACCCTGTAGCGTAATGACCGGTGCCAAGAAATTCACCTCTACTCAATTCAAATTTCGAAGCTGTCTGATAAACCTACATGCCTTGCACTCTTGCACCAACCGGTGCGCATCCCGAACTGTATCGTTCCCCATGGCGCAATCAGCGGTCGGTTTTCAGCGAAAAGTCTCAGACATCAAGAAATGAGACTGAGCTGACATCTGATATCTGAACCCTCCGTCCGGAATTCTGTGGTTTCCGGATAGAGCCAGCATTACTGACAATGCAAAACTCATTCCACCGCCAAAAGCATTTTATAAACCTGAACACTTGAGATTTTCTATACGTCCTATTTCGCATCTCCATGAAGTGGTATGAAATTTGCATTAGCCCACCATGTATCATGGGGTTGAATCATGCGTCACACCCGTCTTCGTGACTTTGAAGATATTTTGATCTAATTCAGCTCAAGGCTATAATATTACGAGAAATATGGGGCAAACTATCTGCATAGCGAACCCGAAAGGGGGCGTAGGGAAAACCACGACCGCTGTCAATCTTTCGACGGCCATGGCCATGGCCGAAAAAATGACACTGCTCGTGGACGGCGATCCACAGGGACATGCAACAACCGGGTTGGGGATTGACACGGCGAGACTGTCAAGGACACTTTACCAGGCCATGATCGGAAAGACCTCAATTGCCCGGACCATCATGGACACACAACTTGACTTTTTAAAGATGCTCCCCACCGGACTTGATCTCTACCGAGCGGAAACGGAACTTATGACGAGAGTCGACCGGGAAAAGGTTTTGAGAAACCTCCTGAAAGAACTCAAGGGATCCTATGACTACATCATCATTGATTCCCCCCCGTCTCTAGGCCTTTTATCCAAGAATTCCGTGGTCGCATCCGATGCATTGCTCATTCCCCTTCAGTGTGAGTTTTATGCCCTCGAGGGATTGGGGCACATTCTTAAGACCATTCAGGACCTGGCCACCCGAAACAAGCTCCGCATTCAGATCAACGGCATTCTCCTAACCATGTTTGATCCCAACGAAAACATATGTCGTCAGATTGCCGATGCAGCCAGAGATCATTTTAACGGGCTGGTCTATGAAACCGTCATTCCGAGAAATACAGATCTGAGAGAGTCCGCCAGTTATGGGAAACCGCTCCTCCTTCGCAATCTCCTCTCGCCTGGAGCCAAAGGGTACCTTGACCTGGCCCGGGAATTTTGGAGACGGGAAAAATCGGGGATTAGGCGGCAAGCCGATAGGGAAGTTGGTATGGTTTAGCTCGATGTCTCATTGCTGGAATCTTGCATTGGGTGAGCTGACAGGATGCGGAAAGCCTTTGGCAACGCATTCAACGACGGATGGGTCATGAGCATCTTTCTTATATTTTGAAATCATGAGATGGTAGAGGAGCACAGCCATGAAAATTACCGATACGCAAGTCATCAAAAGCGGAGAAAAGGAGTTGATTGATGCCATCACCGCGGATCTTGACTGGGGAGCGATCGAAGACGTTTTTCAAGAAGAGCACGGGCTGGGGATCGATGAAGAGGTTGAATACAAGAAGGGCGACCTGGTTGTCCATGAGGGAAGCATTGCCTATCAGCTGGACTTTGAGGTCAAAATGACGATCTCCGTGCTCCTTGACAGGAAGGGGAATTATATTTCCGTGGCCCCATCAATGGGTGCCCAAAAAGACAGAAAAAAAGAGGCCCAAAAAATCTCCGGGGGTCCGGATCCCTTGTCGCCGGACAATGAAGAAGTGGATCGACCGCTATCAGGGGAAAACGACCCTTCGGAAATCCATAATGATGATAACCCGCCCTCCTTGCTTGAGGAGGCCTCGCCGGAGGAAAAGATATCTCGGATGGCATCCCGAGCAGGAGAAATCATGGAAGCGCTATGACCCGAATTTCGTGTGAACCGTCATATAGGGTATTTTAAGCCGCAAGCCGTATACCACAAGTGATACCTTATAAAACATGCAAGGGGTGTGGACGACCATGGACATGAATCTGGAAAAAGCAGACGATAAGGAACTCACTTTACAGAGGTGTTTTGACCAGGTCCTTGCAAGACACATGGCGAGATTGATCGGGACCCCATTTGGAATCGGAGGATTGCCCCTGAATTTGGTGAATGTTGCATCTATTATTCTGCTCACCGAACAAATCACTGAGGAAAGAGACAACTCTTCCTCTCCGGCAGCGCGTTATACCCGGTCAACTCTTTTCGAAGTATTGTCCGAAATGGGGCTTGCTTCCGACCAGGACACGGAAAGTCTTCTGGACGAGATGATTCAGAAGGAATACATGGAATTGGATCGCAAGGGCGGATTTTCGGCAAAAAAGCCAGCCATCAGTACGGCCCAGCTTCTCGATAGGGTCTTCCCGAGTATGCCCGGAATGAATCTTATCGCCTCCCTGGCACAGACCGTGGACGAGGTCCATTCGGGACGTCATGACCTTGAGAGTGCCGTCAACAGATTTGATCAGATTTTAAAAATGCAGGGCGTTTCATTGAAAACTGAAAAACCCTTCCCCAAGAACGAAGCAAATGAGAAAACCCCTTTGATAGAACAAAAAGCCCGGCCTGAAGAAACCCTCCATTCCATCACCCCATACAATCAGGATGCGCGGGCTCAAAGAATGAAGCTCTCGGATATATACAGCCTTCAGCCGGGCCAGGGTTTTCGGCCTTCACCTGGGACTTCAACCCCAGACCCCGACTCAACCCGTGCACAAAAACCCGATGGATCTGAAGACAAACTCACCGCCGTCCTCCCCTCATCCCCCCAGAAACAGGCCCATCACGCAACACCTCCTGATTCAGAACAACCCCTGATTGGGCAAAGCCCAAAATCCCTTGGTGCCGAAGATGGCAAGCATCAAGGGGAAAATGGGGCACCCCCAACCGTTGTCGATCCCTTTGAAGAGGCAAGTTCCCCCATCCATCACGCCCCTTCCGCCGAGGGTGCGCTTCCCCGGCAGATCGCTCCCCTCTCCCATATTGAGGGCCGGGAAAATGCCGCGGCCTGTCAGGAGCGGTCAATAGAGGCCACATCCACAAACGCTGAAAACCAAGTACCCTCTTCCGA
>CAYNYM010000211.1:0-6187 GCA_964401325.1 uncultured Desulfobacteraceae bacterium
GATCCAGGCAAGGTATGTGGCTTCCACGTGGGGCATGGAAAGTCCCGGCATATTGGATACGGCCGTCTCCACAAGGTCCCTGTTCCCGCGAAGGTAGTCGAGAAGCTTCTTCAACCATTCCCCATGATCGCGATAGGCGGCGAGAGCCGCCGTGTAACCCAGGGTGTTCACGTGGGGTACGATACCTGCCATGGCAGCCTGAAACCTGTTTCGAAGTCCTTTATCGGGAATCACCGCAAAGGAGCATCCGAACCCTGGAAGGTTATAGGTCTTGCTCGGGGCCATGAGGGTGATGGTGCGACGGGCGATATCCGTGCCCAATGTGCCCATGGGGATATGGGACTTATCCTCATCCAGAAGAAGATCGCAGTGGATCTCGTCCGAGCAGATGATGATATCGTGTTTTTCGCAGAAGGCGGCCAGCGACTCGAGTTCTTCCCGCGTGTAGACGCGTCCCACGGGATTATGAGGGTTGCAGAGAATCAACAGCCTGGTCCTGGGGGTCACGGCCTTTTCCATGCTTCCAAGGTCAAAGGCCGGGCGACCGTTTTTTTCCCCCAGGCCCACGGTTACTAGGTTTCGCCGCGAATGCCCCGGTGCGGTCAGAAAAGGGGGATAGACCGGAACCGCCGTCATGACATCATCCTGATCCTCCCCCACCGCACGACAGGTCACATTTAGTCCGGTGACCAGGCCCGGAAGCCAGAGTATCCACTCAGGCTCGACCTCCCACCCGTAATGATTTAGGAGCCTCGATCTCACGACCTCCAGGAGTTCCGCAGGCGGCAGGGTATATCCGAAAACCCCATGCTCCAAATGCCGATGGAGGGCCTCGATCACCGAAGGGGGGGATTTGAAATCCATGTCCGCCACCCAGAGCGGGATGACGTCCCTTCCCGTATACTTGTCCCATTTCAGGCTATTGGTTCCCCGTCGATCGACAGGCCTGTTAAAATCAATGTCCATTATTTGTCTCCTCTACTGCCCCGGGAGGGATAATACTCAGCGGGGACAAGCCGAGAGAATTGCCGGCGATCTTTTCCTGAAGGTCAATCGATATCAAAAAGACAAGGCAAGAGAGAGTCCCCTTGGGAGAAGGCCGGCTTGCCCTATGAGAAAAAATTATCCCTCGGATGTGATCATAAGTCCAGCGATCTCCTTGACGAATTTGGCCGCGACCATGGCCGTGATGCCCAAGGGATCTCTCTTGGGGTTGAGTTCCACGATGTCGGCCCCGATAATCGGGCCCCCAAGGGAATGAAGGGCCCGGATCACTTCCCTTGTGGAGAGGCCTCCCGGCTCGTGATGGGATACGCCCGGGGCAAAGGCGGGATCCAGGACATCCAGGTCCAGAGACAGGTAGAGGGGCCCTTCGATCACCGGTGGAGGGCCGGATGACCAGTTCATCATGTCAACCACTTCGACGCCAAAGCGTCGGGCCTGCTCCCGCTGGTGGAGATTCATGCCCCTGATGCCGATCTGGACGAGCCGGTCGGCAAGGCCGTCTTCCATAATGCGTGCAAAGGGGCAGGCATGGGACAGACGGTTGCCTTCGAATTCCTGATAGAGATCAGGGTGGGCATCAAAGTGAAGAATTTGCACCCTGCCGCGCTCCCGCGCGTAGGCCTTTATGACCGGGTAGGTGAGGGCATGGTCTCCCCCAAGGGCCAGGATGCACGCACCACGCGCAAGGAGGGCACCTGTCTCATGCTCAATCCGATCAAAGGGATCGGAGCTGAGATCAAGGTCGCCCATGTCCTGAAATCGGGGCTCCGCGTCGAGGTCTACACCATTTTCCGCACAGAGATTGGACGACCCGGAGTACAGGGCCTCCCGGATCCGCGGGGGCGCCTGAGCGGGCCCCTGCATGAACGTGGAGTTTTCATCCCATGGCACCCCGAGGAGAGCGACGGTACCGGGTTGGAGTTTGTTCGGTGAATTAAGTGGTCGGTCCATTTTTTAATTTTCCTCATGTGTCATTGCAGGGCCGGATCAGCTCGAAGAGGTCTTTATTCAGCAGGGGCCCTCCCAAACCTTATCATGGAATCCTGAGCAGAGGGGGAAATGAGATAAGAGCGCACGTAAATTCTCGGAACGGCATCAGGTGCGAAGAATAGCTTTCAAGGTGTCCAGGCCCAGGCGTTTGCCCGTGAGAATCAGGGCCACATCCTTGTCTTTGAATCTCCCGTGACTTTTCATGAACGCGGCCACAGAGAGTGCCGCGGCCCCTTCGATGAGGAATTGGTGCTTTTCGAGGATGAATCGGATGGCGTTTTCGATCTCTTTTTCCGAGACCAGAATGAAATCATCCACGCAATCCCGACAGATGTCGAAGGTCACGGAGCCCGGTTCGATGCCCCCGGCCGTCCCGTCGGCCAGGGTCGGCAAAGACGCCATGTCCAGGATTTTTCCGGCTTTGATGGAGGCGGCCATGACCGGAGAGTTCTCCGGTTGGCATCCGATGATCTCAACCGGCCGGTTCCCGGATTTTAAATACCCGGCGATCCCGGACATCAGCCCACCTCCGCCTACGGGCACGAGCGCGGCGTCCATCTGAACCATACGGCGTTCCAGTTCAATGGCAACCGTGGCCTGGCCTCCGATGATCTTCGGGTGGTTGTAAGGGGGAATATACATGGCGCCGGATTTTTCCGACTGGTGCCTGGCGTAGATCTCCGTCTGGAGACAGTCGTTCCCGTAAAGTTGCAGATCAACACCGTAAGAGCGAAGGGTCTCGGCCTTGGCGGACGGAATCGTCTCCGGGGCATAGATGGTGCCTTTCCCTCCGAGACGTTTCAAAAAATAGGCGAACGCCGTGCCGTGATTTCCGGTCGAGGAGGTCACCACGCCTCGATTCCTTTCCTCTTTGCTCAGGGAGAGGAGGAGATTGGCGGCACCTCGAAATTTGAATGATCCGGTCATCTGTGCGATTTCGAGTTTCAGGTAGACCCTCGCTCCTCCCAGGCCGCTGAGCTCAGGGGAATACTCCAGTGGTGTTTCCAGAATGAAATCGCGAATTCTTTCTTCCGCTTCAATGGCTTCCTGCCTGACGTTCAGTCCGTGCCATGTGCCGAATTTATCCAAGCTCCGCCTCCCTTCATACCCGATGATCTGTCCCCCGTGGCCTATCTCGCCCCTATGGGCCGCCAAAGCGGAAAACCGTGTCAGGGCGCAAAAACCATCTTTTCCTATCACATCATTCAATGGTTGAAAATTAAAAAAATGCCGCCCAAAAATGAGGTTGGAAGGGCATCTAGACGGGCCGATCCTCAAGGCCTTGATTTGGACAACCCCGGGCTGGTTCCCGTTTACTCACCCGATACTTTATGCGCTGTTAAAAACCTGGTCCTTAGGGCCAGGTCAGAGACAGTTGGCGATGCCGGAAAAATGACTTGGAGTCTTGAAATTCAAATAATATAAAACCCCTTAGGGGTTAGCCTAACGCCGGACCCTCTGGAACCGAATTCTTCATTGGACCAAAAAAGCCTCATTTTTTCCGAAATTGTCTTGACATAGGTATCTATTCAAATCAAAATGTTTAACCATTCAACGATTAGACAAAATTTTAATTCTCAAAACTCGACGGTCTTCCAATGAGAGGGTCATGGACCGTTCCTAGCTGTAAATGTTTCAAAAGGTTAATCGGCAGGATTTGTTTAACATCACATCAAAATGAGGAGGTGGCGGACATGAAAGACGCTGTCAAGGTCGTGGTACTGGGAACCGGTCAGATGGGGTCAGGCATCATCAAGTTGCTCCTTGAAAAGCAGGGCCTCGAACTCGCAGGTGTCTACGGTCGAAGAGCCGAGCGGGGCGGGATCGATGTCGGTGAAGCCGTCGGGCTGGGCAGGAAAATCGGCATTAAACTTGCGGACGATCTTTCTGGACTGCTTGAGGCGGTCGCCCCGGACCTCGTCGTCCAGGCCACCTGCTCGAAGGTGATCCAGGCCGTGGATGAAATTAGGACCGTCCTCGGCCACGGTGCCAACATGGTCACGATTGCTGAAGAGATGTCTTTTCCGGCCTATGAGACACCCCGGCTGGCAAATGAAATCCACCAACTGGCACTTGATAAGGGGGTGAGCGTTGTCGGGACGGGCATCAACCCTGGATTCATCCTCGACCTTCTCGTCATCGCCCTTACGGGCGTCTGCTACCGGGTGGAGTCCATCACGGCCAAACGCATCAATGACCTCTCACCCTACGGACCGTCAGTCCTGACGACCCAGGGCGTAGGCATCACACCGGAGGCATTCAAAAAGGGCGTGGAGGACGGGACGGTCGTGGGTCACTTCGGATTCAATGAATCCATCAGCATGATCGCAAGGGCCTTGGGCTGGAAAATTGACAGGATCGACCAGAATCGGGAACCGATAATCTCTCGTGTGAAGCGGGAGACGCCCTTTGTGAAAATTGAACCCGGGCTTACCGCCGGATGCACCCACACCGCCGTGGCGTATGTGGAAGGCAGGCCGGTGATCAATCTGGTGCACCCCCAGCAGGTTCATCCACACCTGGAGAGCGTTCAAACAGGCGATTATATCGATATAAAGGGCAAGCCTGATGTGAGCTTTTCAGGGAGTCCTGAAATACCGGGAGGCATCGGCACCATCGCCCTGGCCGTGAACATGATTCCCCAGGTGATCAATAGCGCTCCGGGATTGAAATCCATGGCGGACCTTCCCGTACCCGCTGCAATCATGGGAGACGTTCGAACGCTTATTAGAGAATTGGATGAGGTGCGAAGCCATGTCTGATTTAGCAAAAAAAGGCACGTGGGTGGAAGTCTACAAAATTGTGCTCGAAAAGGGTGAACGCGCGCCCCAGGTGCCCGACGACACCCGGGACCTGCCCCTGGAAATGAGGGTGAAGGGATTTCTCCTCCACGATGCAGCTTTGGGAGAAGAGGCGGAGGTCGTGACGGCGGCAGGGCGGAAAATCATCGGTACCTTGACCGAGATTAATCCGGTATATGACCACCTTTACGGGCGTCCGATCCCCGAACTCTCGTCTATCGGCGGTGAGGTTCGGGCCATCCTGAGAGAAAGGGGGGTGATCCTATGAACAGGGATGATTCCTACGGCGCCGTGATGAAGCGAAAAGGCGAAATCATGCGATCTTCCGTGGGGATTGACTACGAACAGTATGCCACCGGTTCCCTCTCCTTCGATTATGAGGCCATGCTCTTGGACACGGGGTACGATCTGGATACCGTTCGCAAAATCCAGAGAAGTACGGCTGTGGGTGATACGCCTCTCGTTGAGCTCAAAAATCTTACCGCACTCGCAAAGAGTGTATCCAAGCCGGGCAAAGGCGCACGGATCTTCGTAAAGGACGAGGCGGCCAATCCCTCAGGCTCTTTCAAGGACCGAAGGGCCTCCCTTTCGGCCTACGAAGCCAAAAAAAAGGGCTACAAGGGCATTGCCGCCGCAACGAGCGGTAACTACGGTGCGGCCGTAGCGTCCCAGGCCGCTAAAGCGGGTCTCGGGTGCATCATCGTCCAGGAGGCCTTTGACAGCCGGGGAATCGCCCAGCCGGAAATCGCCGAGAAGACCCGTGCCTGCGAGGCCTACGGCGCGGAAGTCATTCGCCTCTCCGTGGGACCGGAACTTTTTTATCACTTCCTTGTCGTGCTCGAAGAAACGGGGTTCTTCAACGCCTCGCTCTATACCCCCTATTCCATCCTCGGCATCGAGACACTGGGGAATGAACTCGCCATGCAGGTGAGGGAAAGGGAAGGGCGTTTCCCGGACATGGTGGTCGCCACCCATGCCGGAGGCGGAAATGTTACCGGCACGTCCCGGGGTCTCATAAAGGCGCGGGCCACGAACACACAGATGGTGGCCGCGAGTGTGGATCTTTCCGGTCTTCATATGGCCTCGGATCGTGACTTTAATCGAAAGTCCTTCACCACGGGGCATACCGGTTTTTCCATCCCCTTTTCCACATGGCCGGACAGGGCGGATGTCCCCAGGAACGCGCTCCCTACCCGGGGAGAATCTGTTCTTTTCTGCAACGAGTTAATGCTTTATGGAGAATTGAAGCCCCTCTCCTGCCGTGCTATGATGAGATATATGCTCAAATTACTTGTGCTTTATTGATGGAGGTTGAGATGAGCGAAAAACAAAGATCTGCATTTTGGCATCGCCCGGTCACGCGCCTGGGGTGGTGGGCGGTCGGGTTGGCC
>CAYNYM010000212.1:0-219 GCA_964401325.1 uncultured Desulfobacteraceae bacterium
TTGAGCATTTTTCTTATGTGTGCGGTGCTGTCGCCTTTTAATTTGCCGTTTTGGGCGATGATCCCGGCGATACATGCCATATTCGTTCCTCCAACAGCATGATATTTTTAGGTTTTATAGGGTTTTCTAAACGTTTTTAATCTACAAAAACCTTGCCAATGTTTGCCGTGGTCAGGGGATCGTCCATATACATCCCCAGCCCGATCCTCTGAATGGACT
>CAYNYM010000212.1:262-6128 GCA_964401325.1 uncultured Desulfobacteraceae bacterium
GTAGACGGGCATTTCCACATCCGGAGCCTCTTCCGCGGTGACCTCTTCGGCGATTTTCATGGTCTTTTCCAGCTTCTCGAAGGAAAAGTCAATGAGGTAGCGCAGGAAGGCAAAGGGGTGTCGCATCATGTGGAAACCATATTTGAGGCACAGGGCCTGGCCCATTCGGGCGTCCGCATAGGCGCGGTCCGTGGGATGTTCTTCGTGGGTCGTCGCGGCGCTCTGGAAAGCGGGGAGGTCCAGCATGAGATTCAGATGCGTCATGAGGATGTTCAGCAAGTTGTGAGAGATCAGCCCGTAATTGGGATTGTATTCGATCCTGGGGTCGGCGATGGTCGGGTATCCGGCGTGGACGCAGACGAGACCGGGGTTGAGAAGTTGCGCGGCACAGATGCCGAAGAGGACCTCCGCATGGGTCATGGACAGGACCCCGTTAAAACAGTAAGGCGCACTGATGCCCGCCATGGGCATGGCCGAAATGAAAAGAGGAAGCCCGGCTTTGGCGACCTTGACGAATGATTCAGAAAAGTTTTCGTTGACCTCCAGGGGGGGGCGTGTCAGACAGAAAACGATCATGATGTTTTTTCTCGTTTCGTATATCTCCAGGGCCCTTTTGAGAGACGTGTCCGAGGTGACGGCGAAATAGATCGGTTTAGAGCAGTTTGCAGCCATGATGGTCATCTGCTCCACTTCGTCCTTCAACTTGACCCCCCTGCCCATACCGGCGACGATATCGTTCGATTCAGCTACGCGGGCCATGCGGGTGACGTGGTCGGGGGTCGGTGTGAGCCCCCCCTCTCCGGCCTTGTCATCATACACGTAGGGTGCCGTTCCGCCGATAAAGTAACTATTCAAGGGCACGAAAAACCGCTCAAGGCCGGGCACGGTCTCCAGGCAGCGTTCGACCAGGGCTGACATGACATAGATGCGGTCTTCAAAGACGACGGCAAGGCCTTCTTTTTCATAGCGCCGAAAGGCATCCTGCATGTCAGGCTGCTTGCACCCGACACCAAGGTTTTCCAGGATCCAAAGGGCGTCCCGGTGAGAACGAAACAACATATCAACAGTCTTTTCTCCAAAGAGCCCCTTAGCGTTTTCCATGTGGTGTGAATTCACGGTCTCTCTCTTCCCTTCCGAGTGTTATAGATACAATAAGATCGATAAAATTGGCTCAGCCAACAAAAATGAGGGTCGCATCCCTATGGATAAAAACAGTTCACACTATTTCTATTACTATAATATTAACAAAAACAGTTTGAGTTGAAATATTGGTAACAAAAGAAAATGGTTCTGTCAAGACCCCAATCAAAACGGCCGATTGAAATAGGTTTTATAAATGAACGAGAAGGCTGTGCGCATGGGTCAATGAGGGGATGGGTCGGTGGGACGTCGCGTCGAAAAGACAAAAATCTGCCTCCTCCCACTCGGGAGATCAATAGATGATACCACTATAGAGGTGATGTGAAGGTCTTACCCGGGACTGTCAATATTGGCGACGAGGGACATTATTCGACATCAATATCATGGAAATCCAACAGGTCGGTGAGCTTTGTCAGGCCGAGGACGATTTGCATTATCTCGTCTGCGGAGAGTCTCTTGAGGCCATCTACGATTTTTTGTTGAATCGGGGGTGGCGCGTGTTCCGCAAGTTTCTTACCGGCATCCGTGAGTTCGATCGTGATAACCCTTCGATCAGGAGAGTTTCTGAATCTCGCGACGAGTCCCTTCTGTTCAAGGCGATCGACGATACCGGTTATGGTACTGGATTTCACCATGATGTGATTGGCGATTCGGGAAGGGGGCAGGGGCCCGTTTTCATACAGTGTGACCAGACAGTTCAATTGTGGAGCGCTGATCTGATATTTTTTGTTGAGTTCTTTTGTATAAAGCTCCCCGGCCTGCATCAACCTCCGGATGGCAAAAATGATCTCTTTGGTCCGTTTTTGCCTGGCGGACTGGGCGGTTTCCCCTTGAGGGGCGTTATTGGGCTGAATAATGGACATGCTAATGATTCCTGTTGAAAGATTTTTAGCTCAAGTATTCAAATTTTCGTATTATCACGGATATAGAGATAGATCAACGGTTTTGGAAACCCGGGATCACATTTTCTCCGGTACTGATCGAAGCCGGGCCCGGAACTCCTGAGATTTGCCTGCCTGGCCGGGATCCGTGAAGATAGAGGGGACGAAGTTATCCCGGAAAAATCTGCAAGGGCGCATATTAGCACTTGCAAGACTGCGGTTAAAATGAAATTAAGACGAATTGTAAAAAAATCAAGTCTTGGTGAAAGGATCCGAAAAACGCAAAATAGAGCGGCTCAGGGTTTCCCGGCGGCCCAAAGGATTGCGGTTGAAAGTCCCATTGGGATGGGATAGGCTTTGAAGGTTATTCTCGGGAATCTGCGGCAGGTGTGAAGGGAAAACCTCCCAGCCCTTTTATGAAGGATGTATCCATGCAACACGTTGAAATGAAAAAAATTGGTGTGATCGGAGCGGGAAGCTGGGGGACGACCCTGGCCAACTTTTTAGCGGGAAAAGGGTACGGTGTCGATCTGTGGATCAGGGAAGAAGAAGTCTTTGAACAGATCAAAAAGGATCGGGTCAACGGGATCTTTCTGCCCGATATGCCCCTCGAATCCTCATTGCACCCCGTGAGGACCTTTCAGGAGGCCCTTGACGGCAAGGAATTGATTCTTATGGTTGTGCCTTCTCACTTCTTTCGGGACGTCCTGACCCAAATGAAGCCTCACCTGCGTCCCGGCATGTCCCTGATGACGGCGGCCAAAGGCATCGAAAACAGGACCCTCAAGACCATGTCCCAGGTTGCGGAGGATATCCTGCCGGAAACCTTTATGTCAAATTTCGCCGGGCTGGCGGGCCCGAGCTTTGCCAGGGAAGTTTATTCAAAACACCCCACGGCGGTCACCATCGCCTGCCGGGACATGGTCCATGCGGAACGGCTTCAGAAGACCTTTTATAGAGATTTTTTTCGGGTGTATGTGACCCAGGATATTTTGGGAATAGAATTGTGCGGCGCCCTTAAGAATGTCATCGCCATTGCCGCGGGGGCGGCGGACGGCCTCCGTTTCGGACACAACGCCAGGGCGGCTCTGATCACCAGGGGGCTTGCGGAGATGACCCGGCTGGGCGTGGCGATGGGGGCCAATCCTCACACCTTTGCGGGTCTGGCGGGGATAGGCGACCTGGTTCTGACCTGCACCGGAGATCTGAGCAGAAACCGGACCGTAGGTCTCAAAATCGGTCAGGGCAAAAAACTCGACGAGATCGTGAACAGTATGAACATGGTCGCAGAGGGCGTGAAGACCGCAATGTCCGCCTATCACCTGGGCAGGAAGATGAATGTGGACATGCCCATTACGGATCAGATCTATCAGACGCTTTATGAAGACAAAGATCCCAGGGAGGCGGTCAAAGAGCTCATGACGAGAGGGTTGAAACTGGAACTGGAACACTGAGACTGAAAAGGGCGGCGAACCGGTGGAAAAGAACATCCACTCATACATAGATGATCACAAGGGCGTCCTGATTGAGGAGGATTCTCTCAGACCGGAGTGTCTGCGGGAGGCCTTGAAATCCACCATGTTTTCAAAAAATATCCGCCTGTTCGAATCTACCGACTCCACCAACAGGCAGGCAAAGGAACTGTGCGTTACAGGGGCCCCCGAAGGTATGCTCGTCCTGGCCGAACAGCAGACCGCAGGTCGCGGCCGGAGGGGACGAACATGGCAATCACCGGAACGTGTCAACCTCCTTCTTTCCATGGTCCTGCGGCCACCCATCGAACCGGAACGGGCCTTTGTGCTTACCATGATCCTGGCCCTGGCAGCCGGTGACGGTGTTTATGATATCTGTGGATTGCGCCCCGTGATCAAATGGCAGAACGACCTCTACGTGGGGGGCCGAAAGCTGGCGGGAATCCTGACGGAGTTTTCCGTCAGGGAAAACAGGATCGAATACATGGTGCTGGGAATGGGCCTCAACGTGAACTGGGATCCTGATGAAAACCCTGATATCGTCAACCCCGCCACGAGCCTCATGCGCGAAAAGGGACACCGGATCAATAGACAAAATCTACTCGTCCGCGTCCTGCGGCATTTCGATGAATCCTATAAAATGCTGCTCTCGGGAAAAATCATGGGCTTTTACAGGAGGTGGAACAAACGCTCGATGGTCCTGGGACAGGAAGTGGAAGTCGAATCAGACGGGAAGATTTTACAGGGCACGGCCCGCAAGATCGACAAAAAGGGCGCCCTGATTCTCAGAGATGCTCACGGGAATGATCGGGAGATCCTCCATGGGGACGTTTCTTTGAGGCCGCTTAGGAATCACCGTTGAACCGACCGCCCGCAGCCTAATCGATAAGCCCCACAACAACATTTTGCCATAAAAGATATTAATCTTCGGCATAAAATTAAAAAAGTTGACAATATTTATCGCCTGGACAAGTCTGAATAACTAAATAATTGGGACGTCTCTGAGGTTACAGCAATTTTTCTAACCTTAAACCAGCGAGGTAGAGATAGGGGCCACTCTGCACCGCACGGGTTACGCAAAATTTCCCAATTCTTTCAGGTGACCCTCTATTTATATATCTCGCCTTTTGATTTAATAACGGACCGTTTCAGTCAATAGACCAGCTCAAATTTTACTTTATTTTCCGTTTTCTTATCTTTTCATTCCTCACGACTGAGAACCGTGTTCCCTCTTAGAGGTCACGTCGTCGGAAAACAGTTGTGCCGTGTTTGGTTCGCCGCCTCGGACGGAACACAGCCGGTGCGTATTTAGAGCCGACTAACGCCGAAATTGCGAAACCGGAAACCCGCCGCGCAGGGGTGGGACCGAGTCACCCGAAGGGTGCGAAGAAAATGGGCCCGTTCCGGATCAAAACCAGCGTTATCCGGCAGAGTCCTAAAAATGATCAAGAAAAAATATGTGGGCGGATTTTGAATTTTCACTGAGTGAACTTTTTCGTTGAAAGGAGGGTTGATTGATGGCGATTCTTTTTTCTCAGGATTGGGATATTTTTCCCGGCAGGGAGGACGAGTACGAAGACTTCATCATAGAATATCTCCCGCAGTGTGTAAAGCTGGGGCTTCAACCTGTCGGCGGATTCTATGTGGAGGTCGGCTTCGGACCCCGAATCGTCTTTGTCTCATCCGTCGAATCCCTTGAAAGCCTTTGTGCCGTTCTGTCCAAGAAAGAATATAAAGATTTGTTACTCGAACTGAAGAAATACGTGATCAATTATCTGGTCAAGGTACTTGAACCGACCGGCAGGGTGAAGCATGAGACATATGAGATACAGAAAGGAGTATGGAAGTACAATCAGTATTACGATCTCATTCCGGGCAAAAAGGAGGAGTACGCCGATTTTGTAATCAAAGAACACCTTCCGACCATGGAGAAAATCGATTACGCGGAGGTGACCGGGGGATGGAATGTGAGTTTGGGAGGGTTCAGCGAAATTGTTGCAGAGTTTACCTTTAAAAGCCCCGTGGATATTGGCCGCATTTTAGACGATGAAAATTTCAGAAGAATCACCACCAAGCTCCGCAGGAACTATGTGGTGAACTACAGAAGTCGCATCATGAGGACGACCGAACGATTCGAGGAACCGAGGTGGTACAGGCTATGATTAAGTGGTCTTTGCGCTTCCTGTTTTATGTTTAACCTTATTTTTTAAAGGAGGGAAAGACATGTCTTCAAAATTTATGGATCCCCATGACGTCCCGACCATCCCAGGTACCGAAGGTTGGGAAAGGATGTACCCCTACCAATACAAGTTCAGCATCAAGCTGGCGAAGGTGTACACCGGAGAGAACTGGAACCCGTTCGTCGAGGCGCCG
>CAYNYM010000213.1:0-6126 GCA_964401325.1 uncultured Desulfobacteraceae bacterium
CAAATTATTATTGAATATAGAATGAATATTAGGTAAACAAGGGATCGGAACGCCTCACATAGATGCCCCAATTTATCGCCACCAATTCGGAGGTTAAATCTATGCCGCTAAAGGTCAAGATCAAATCGGGAAAATTTGTTGTACTTGGAGAATTCGAACCACCCAAAGGGGCCGATTTTTCCTCTCTCATTCAAAATGCAAATCTCGTAAAAGGTCGAGTAGATGCGTTTGTCATACCTGAGATGGCCAATGCCGTGCTCAAGGCCAGTTCTCTCGGCGCCAGTGCCTATTTGCAGCACCACGGCATTGAGTCCGTATTTCAGATCTGCTGCCGTGACCGCAACAGACTGGCTATTCAGGCAGACATCCTATCTGCCGGTGCCCTGGGCATAGAGAATGTCATGGCCGTAACCGGCGATGACATCAAGTTCGGCGATCACCCGCAAGCCAGGGGCGTCAATGATTTGAATCTGACCGAACTTATTGAGACCGTCGACAGACTACAGAAGGGCAAAGACCTTGCCGGGATCGAATTGAAGGGAGCCCCGAGGTTTTGTGTCGGATCCACCCTGGACACGGGGGCCTCCGGCGGTCTCCTCAATCTGGAACTCGAAAATCTGGAAAAGCAGATAGCCCTGGGAGTTCAATACGTCATTACCAGCCCGGTATTCGATCTCAGTCGTTTTCAACAAATCACCAAAAGAATAGACGCCGATAAAATAGCCATTGTTCCCACGGTTTTGGTTCTCAAATCGGCCGGCATGGCACGCTATATCGATCGCAATATCCGGGGAATCTCTGTTCCTCCCGAAATGATCACTTCCATTCAGAAGGCCTCCGACAGGATAAAAGAATGTGTCAGAATCGCTGGAGACATCATAACCCGGCTCAAAGAAATGGGGATGGCCGGCGTTATGATATCCACCAAGGGCTGGGAGGACAAACTCCCTCAGATCCTGGACGAAGCGAAGTTATAGGGTATTGAAAACATTTTTTTACCGACTTCTTCCCTATGGACCACCAATACGAGAAGCCATTTTGCTACAGGTGTATTTTTCGCTGGAAACTACTGCTGTAATTACAGGGGGCAATCAATCAAATCCTCGGGAGTGAAGCGTCATGTTTTACGAAATCAGTTTGTATTCCAGCCTTGTCATTTTCGGATTTGGCATTATTTACAAGGTCGCCGGATGGTTCCGCCACGGGCTTGAGAACGGGTCCGAGCAGGCGAGGTCCGGGTTTCGGTTCAATAAGGCCTTGAGAGGCCTGGTAAGGACCCTTTTTAGTTACAAGGTTTTCACCTTGCTCAAGGCCCTGCTCCTGGAGGTGGCTCTTCAAACCAGGACCCTGAAAGAAGACCGGTTTCGCTGGACAATGCACCTGCTCATCTATGTCGGGTTTACGGTCCTGCTTCTCATGCATGCACTCGGCAATATCCTTACAATTCACCTGTTCCCCGAGTATTATCCCTCGATCAATCCTTTCTTGTTTATCAGGGATTTCATGGGTATCCTGGTCCTGGCAGGCTTGGGCATGGCCGTGTACCGGCGTATCGCTCTAAGAAAACGATACGTCAGGACGCGTGCTCTGGATACCTACGCCCTTGCCATAGTGGCCCTTGTCTTTATCAGTGGATTCCTCTTGGAAGGCATCAAGATCACCTCACATACCGCCTACGAGCAGATGGTGGAAGACTATTCGGGGACTGACGACGAAAAAGAACTTGCTGCCCTGGAAAGCTTTTGGGTGAAAGACTATGGGGTCGTTTCACCAAATGTGCGTTCACCTTTCACACAGGAGACCCTGACACTGGGAAAAGAGGTGCATGAAGACAACTGCGCCGCCTGTCATTCCCCTCAACAGTGGGCCTTTGCCGGGTATACGCTGGCAAAACTGGTCCGGCCCGTTGCCCGACCTCTTGACAGGGTAAACACAAGCGCCTTTTTGTGGTACGTCCATATTTTCTCATCACTCTTCGGGTTGGCCTATCTGCCCTTCAGCAAGATGTTCCATATGATCGCCGCTCCCATTAATCTTCTGGTCAATGCGGTCACCGACCCTGAACGATCCGACCCGTCCTCCGTCCTGACCAGAGAGGTTCTGGAACTGGACGCCTGCACCCATTGCGGGACCTGCAGCTTCCGGTGCTCGGCGGCAGTGGCATTCAAAACCCTGGGTAACACCAACATCCTGCCTTCGGAAAGGATGATATCGATAAAAGCGCTCACCGGAGGGAACAAGCTGACAGAGACCGATATGCGTGCCGTCCAGGAGGGCATTTACCTGTGCACGAACTGCGATCGCTGCACCGTTGTTTGCCCGGTGGGAATAAATCTCAGGGAACTGTGGTTCAATGTCAGGGAAATTATCCTTCAAAAGGGATACCCTGAACCCCTCTCCCTCTCCCCTTATTCTTTCTATCGCGGATTGAAGAAGAACCGAATCGCTTCCGAGAGGTATTCCAAGCCGTTAGACGCGGCCCGCAAGGCACTGACCGGCAAAGGTGAGGCCGTAAAGGCGGAAATCTTGGATTTGACGGACAGCAATGCCGAATTCAGGGAAGCACTATCCCGATCCACCATAGAATCAAGCTTTTCCTACTGCTTTGCCTGTGAGAATTGCACATCTGTCTGCCCTGTTGTGGGCAATTACGACAATCCCCAAGAGGTCCTGGGGCTGCTGCCGCATCAAATCATGCGATCGGTCGGTCTTGGTATCAAGGACATGGCCCTGAATTCCATGATGCTATGGGATTGTGTTACCTGTTATCAATGCCAGGAGCACTGCCCTCAGGGGGTGCCTGTTACCGATATCTTGTACGAACTCAAGAATCAGGCCATCCGAAACGTTGCCACTTCTACCACGTCGTCCATCCCGAAATCAGAGACGGGTGAACACCAGAAAGGGGCGTTATGAGGTTTGCGCTGTTTCTAGGATGCAACATTCCGGCCCGCTTGAGGGCCTATGATCTATCGTCCCGGGCGGTGCTCGGAAAATTCGAAGTGGAGCTGGTCGATATTCGTGAATTTGGCTGCTGCGGATACCCACTCCGCAATTTCGACTTCAAGTCATTCCTCCTATCCGCCGCCAGGAATATCGCTCTTGCCAATCATCGGGACCTCAACATGCTGGTGCTCTGCAAATGCTGCTACGGGAGTCTGAAAATGGCGGACTACGTTTTGAGGAACAACTCATCGTTGAAGAAAGAGATTAACGGACTGCTGGTCGAAGAAGACCTGCAGTTTGAAGGTAATGGCGAGATCAAACATTTTCTCTCAGTGCTCTACCATGACATCGGCATCGAAAGGATCAAGGAGAATATCATTCGGCCCTACAAGAATCTCAAGATTGCCACCCATTATGGCTGTCACGCCCTTCGCCCCAGCCGGATCGTCCAGTTTGACGACCCCGTGGCCCCGAGCCTTTTTGATAGCCTCGTAGAGGCGACCGGAGCCGAGAGCATTTTCTGGTCGACCAAACTTGAATGCTGCGGTGCACCCCTGTTGGGTATAAACGACGAACTGTCAAGAGATCTGGCGCTCAGGAAACTTTCTGATGCGAAAAAATCCGGTGCCGATTATCTTTGTACGGCCTGCCCCTATTGCCAGTTGCAGTTTGAGACGGTGCAGAACTCGAAGGACGTGCAGGATGCCGGCAATTCTGCCCACTCGCCCGTTCTTTTTTCCCAGCTTCTCGGACTTGCCATGGGAATGGGCAACGGTCGACTGAACCTCCAAGCAGATCAACACGGCAGCAATTCAATTGAAGCCTTTTTAGCATAGGAGTCAGAGATGGCACGACATACAATCGGCTCGGTGATGGTGGTTGGTGGGGGTATCTCCGGTATGCAGGCCTCCCTTGACCTTGCCGACTCGGGATACTACGTCTATTTGGTGGAGAAATCCACTTCCATCGGTGGCCTGATGTCCCAATTGGACAAGACATTTCCCACCAACGACTGTGCCATGTGAATTATTTCACCTAAACTGGTCGAGGTCGGCCGGCATATAAATATCAAGGTGCTTGCGCCTGCTGAAATCGAGGCCGTCTCCGGCGAGGAAGGTTGTTTTGATGTCAGGCTGGCGTTGCTGCCACGATATGTTGACCCCGAAAAATGCATCGCATGCGGTCTTTGTGCGGAAAAATGCCCCAAGACGGTCCCCAACGAATATGACGGCGGGATCGGCCGGAGAAAAGCGATCTACATCAAATATCCCCAGGCCGTTCCGCTGAAATATGCGATTGATCCGCAGGCCTGCATCTATTTTGCAAAAGGAAAGTGCCGGGCCTGCGAAAAATTCTGCCCCAGTGGTGCCATTAATTTTGCTGATCAGAAAAAGGGCCTCCACGTCCAAGTGGGCGCGGTCATCCTGTCTCCGGGTTCTGAAGTTTACGATCCCACGTCGCATGATCCATACGGTTACAGCAGATCTCCCGATATTGTGACCAGTCTGGAATTTGAGCGGATTCTTTCCGCCTCGGGCCCATCGGGCGGGCACCTTGTCAGACCCTCGGATGGAAAAGAACCGGATAAAATCGCCTGGCTGCAATGTGTCGGTTCCAGGGATGTCCATCCCGGAGCCGGGGGGTACTGCTCCTCCGTATGTTGTACCTATGCCGTCAAAGAGGCCATGCTGGCCAAGGAACATCATTCAGAAATCGATACGGCAATATTTTGTATCGACATGCGAACCTATGGCAAAGATTTCGAGAAATACTACAACCGGGGCATACAGGAACTCGGGATAAGGGTTATCAAGTCCCGGGTGAGCAATGTGCTTTTCTTACCCGAGACAGGAAGGTTGGTTATTCGTTATGTGGATGATTCGGGAAGGCGCGTTGATGAAAAATTTGACATGGTGGTCTTATCCGTCGGTCTCCGCCCGCCCGCCCATTCTCTGCAACTTGAGGAAAGGCTTGGGGTGGATCTTGACAAGTACCAGTTTGCAAGCACGTCGACATTTAGCCCCGTGGAGACATCGAGACGCGGGGTCTTTGTCTGCGGCGCCTTTGAGGGGCCAAAGGACATCCCCTCCTCTATCACGCAGGCGAGTGCGGCTGCGGGAGTCGCGGGGGGAAGGCTCGAAGGGGCCCGATGGTCTTGCACCAAGACAAAAGACAGGCCCAAAGAGATCGATGTCGAGGGACTTGCACCGAAAGTCGGGGTCTTTATCTGCAACTGCGGAACCAATATAGGGGGGGTGATCGACGTTCCGGCCGTTGTTGAGTACGCCGCCACCCTTCCCCATGTCCATTACGTAGAACAGAACCTCTTTACCTGTGCCCAGGATACCCAGGACAAGATGAAGGCGGTGATCCGGGAACACGATATCAACCGGGTGGTTGTCGCAGCCTGCTCTCCCAGGACCCACGAACCTCTCTTCCAGGAAACGCTGCAGAATTGCGGCCTGAACCAATCCCTTTTTGAGATGGCCAATATCCGGAACCAGGACTCCTGGGTTCATGGAGATGATTCCAAGGTCGCCACAGGCAAGGCCAAGGACCTGGTCAGGATGGCCGTGGCCCGGGCCACGCTCCTCAAACCCCTGGTGGCAAAAACCATCCCTGTCATCAAGCGTGCGTTGATTATCGGCGGGGGAGTGGCCGGCATGAACGCCGCGTTGGGACTCGGAGACCAGGGATTCGAGGTGATCCTCGTTGAAAAGGCATCCCACCTGGGCGGCCTTGCCAGGTCACTGTATCGCACCATTGAAGGCGACGATATACAGGCTTATCTCAATGACCTGATCGAGCGGGTGACGCATCATGAGAACATTCAGGTGCTGAACGAATCGCTCATTGTCAACTTTTCAGGATACAAAGGAAATTTTACGACCGAGGTTATCGTCGGGCCGGGCATGTATGAACGGGAAATCCGGCATGGGGTGGTGTTATTGGCGACAGGCGCCGGAGAATATAGACCCGAAGAATACCTGTACGGAAAAGACGCACGGGTCATGACCCAGCTTGAGCTGGAGAAAAGGCTGGAAGATACGGGGGCCGGTGACCTCCGCCATGTGGTGATGATCCAGTGCGTGGGTTCAAGGAACTCCGATTTTCCGAACTGTTCCCGTGTATGTTGTCAGACCGCCGGCAAGAACGCGCGCCGGATCAGACAGCGCAAGC
>CAYNYM010000214.1:0-6103 GCA_964401325.1 uncultured Desulfobacteraceae bacterium
GAGAACCTCTCTACCTGGACGTCTCTACGGCCTTTCAGGAAATCGGGGACGCCCCTGTCGTCGTAGGCGGTCGTTATGGCCTCGGCAGCAAGGATTTCAACCCGACCATGGTCAAGGCCGTATTCGACAACCTCCGTTCCAAGGTGCCCAAGAACCATTTCACCGTGGGGATCAACGACGACGTGACCCATTCTTCCCTTGCGCTCGGTCCGGAAGTCCACGCCTCCCCGGAGGGCACGGTCAGGTGCAAATTCTGGGGTATCGGCGGGGACGGAACCGTCGGGGCCAACAAGAATGCCATCAAGATTATCGGTGAGAGCACGGAGATGTTCGCCCAGGCCTATTTTGCCTACGACGCCAAAAAATCGGGAGGGACGACGGTCTCGCATCTCCGCTTCTCCCCCTATCTCATCCAGTCCCCTTACTTTTTGACCCAGTCCGATTTCGTTGCATGCCACAAGCGTTCCTTTGTGACCCAGTATGAGATTCTGGAGGGTATCAAGAAGGGGGGCACCTTCCTCCTTAACTCTCCCTGGACCCTGGATGACATGGAACGTGAACTTCCCGATCATATGAAGCGAACCATCGCACAGAAAAACCTCAATTTTTTCAATATCGATGCGGTCAGGATCGCCGAGGAACTCGGTCTTGGCGGACGGATCAACATGATCATGCAGGCCGCCTTTTTCCAAATCGCCAATGTCATTCCGCCGGAAGAGGCCATTGGATTGACCAAGGAGGCGATCAGAAAGACCTATGGTAAAAAAGGCGACAAGATCGTCCAGATGAATATCGACGCCGTAGACAATGCCATCGGAGCCCTGGAAAGGGTTGCGGTCCCCGAATCCTGGGGTATTGCGGGACAAGAGGCCTACCGAGAAGAGGACGAACCTGAATTCTTGACGAAAGTCATGCGACCCATGCTGGCATACCAGGGAGACAAGCTCCCCGTCAGTGTCATGCCGCCCGACGGCATCTTTCCCGTGGCCACGACCCAGTACGAAAAGCGGGGCATTGCCATCAACGTTCCGGAATGGCAGCCGGACAATTGCATTCAGTGTAACCAGTGTGCCTTTGTCTGCCCTCATGCCGTTATTCGGCCTGTGCTGGCCCATGAAGAGGATCTTCAGGATGCGCCCGCGGGTTTTGTAACCGTGGAGGCCAAGGGCAAAGAACTGAAAGGGTTGCGATACCGGATTCAGATCAGCCCCCTTGACTGCACCGGGTGCGGGAATTGCGCACAGGTCTGCCCCGCCAAAAAGAAGGCCTTGGTCATGAAAAGCCTCAGCAGCCAGACCAAGGACCAGATTCCCGCCCACATTTTTTCCGTCGAGCTTCCCAATCTCGGAGACTTGATGCCCGTTTCATCGGTGAAAGGAAGTCAGTTCCGACAACCTCTCTTCGAGTTCTCAGGGGCCTGTCCCGGATGCGGAGAAACCCCATACATTAAACTCATTACCCAGCTCTTCGGAGACCGAATGTTGGTTGCCAACGCCACCGGATGTTCCTCCATTTACGGCGGTTCGGCCCCCAGCTCTCCCTACTGTGTGAATGAAGAAGGGTACGGGCCGGCCTGGGCCAATTCTCTGTTCGAGGACAATGCAGAATATGGTTTTGGCATGGAACTGGGGGTGAGCCAACGACGTGACAGGCTGGCCGATCTTATGCGAGAGGCCTTGGAGGCTGATTTTTCGCAAGATCTGAAGGATGCCTTTCAAGCCTGGCTCGACAGCATGAATGACGGAGACGATTCCAAGACGACCGGGCACCGAATCATCGAGAAGATTGAAGCGGAAATCGCCCGGACCTCAGATCAGAGCTCGGCCCTCCTGCTCGATATACTGGAGCGGAGTGATTATCTGACCAAAAAATCCATCTGGATATTCGGAGGAGACGGATGGGCCTATGACATCGGGTACGGCGGCCTGGACCACGTGCTGGCCATGAACCATGACGTGAACATCCTGGTGCTGGATACCGAGGTCTACTCCAATACGGGCGGACAGGCCTCCAAATCTTCGCCCACGGGCGCTGTGGCCAAATTTGCGGCTCAGGGCAAAGGCACCCGCAAAAAGGATATAGGCCTCATGGCCGCCACTTACGGGTATGTGTATGTTGCATCGGTCTGCATGGGCGCGAATAAGAACCAACTCCTTAAGGCCCTTATTGAGGCGGAGAGTTACCACGGCCCTTCGTTGGTCATTGCCTATGCACCCTGCATCAACCACGGCATCAATATGAGCCGCAGCCAGGAAGAGGGAAAATTGGCCGTTGAGTCCGGATACTGGCCGCTCTATCGGTATGACCCCAGGCTCAGGGAGCAGGGGGAAAATCCCTTTATCCTGGATTCCAAGGCCCCGTCCGGTGATTTCAGGTCCTTCCTGATGAGTGAGGTGCGGTATTCGAGCCTGACAAGGACCTTCCCCGAGAATGCGGAGAATCTTTTCAAAAAGGCCGAGGAGGATATGAAAGAACGATACGAACGCTATATGCGGATGGCGGGTCAGGGAGAATGACCGATCATGTCGAGACCCTGAAACCCTGAGTTGGCCGCTTTCGAGATCGTAGCGGACGCCTGTCCACAGGAAAAGAAAACCCCTGTAGCTCAAAATCGCGGCAGGGGTTTTTCTATGCCCTCACGCTTCTTGTTCTCACGGGGTTGCAACCCAAAGATCCAGGCAGGCAAGGACCGACCGGTGGTTCAGTATGCGTCCAGATACCTGTGCTCCGGCATGGGAAAGCCTTTAAGCCGCTTCATTTCCTCCACACTGGTCAGATCGTAACTTATCGGGGTTATGGTGATTCTGTTTTCCTTGAGGTGATAGGCATCCGCATCCGAACCCTGGTCTTCAAGAGGCATTTCACCCGAAAGCCAGTAATAGGCGTTACCCCTGGGATCCACGCGACGTTCGAACCGCTCCACATGCTGGCCGACGCCCTGACGGGTGATCGCGACCCCCCGAATCTCTTCAGGGGACAGTGCAGGGATATTCACATTCAGGGCCGCACCTTCCCCCAGACCGTGGGTCATGATAAACCTGATAAGTTCCCGGCTGAAGCGGGCCGCGAATCGAAAATCGGGGTTCTCCCGGGTATCAAGGGAAACGGCCGCCGATTTTACGCCCAAAAAGGCGCCTTCCGTGGCTGCTGAAACCGTTCCCGAATACAGCACGTTGACCCCCACATTGGCCCCCAGATTGATGCCTGACAGGACCATATCGGGCGGGTCCCGGAGGAGTTCCTGGACACCGATCTTCACACAGTCGGCCGGAGTTCCCGATACGGCGTAGCCATAAAAAGCGCCGTTTTTCCGGACCGTCTTGACCCTCAGGGGCCTTGTCAGGGTGATGGCATGTCCGACGGCACTTCTTTCCGATTCCGGCGCCACGATGGAGAGATCAAAATCTTTCTTCAAAGCCCTGTAGAGGGCCTCAAGACCGGCCGCATAGATGCCGTCATCGTTGGTCAAAAGAATCCGCATATTTTGACTCCTCTCTAAAGTCCCTATATAACACCTATACCGTTCCTGTTGAAGCCCAATTTGTCGGAGTCCATTCCCGCCCGGGCAATGTGCCCCTAATTCGCATATCGTGCCTTGATGGTGGAACAGGATGTGCGCTTTTCATTGCTTCTTAAAAAAATCTGAAGTATAAAAAACAGACAAGCCTTATTTAAATTTTAATCCTTCGATCCCGAGGCCTTCTGCCGAACTTTTTCACCCGGGACTTGCCGATTTGAAATCCGAGACCAAAGAAGATATCTATCACAGGGAACTGGACACACTTCTCAGGTTCAGCGCTGTGATCAATTCCTCGCTTAAACTTGAGGAAGTTCTCGACATTGCCATGAAATGGGCGGAGGAATTCATGGATGCCGAGGCCAGTTCCGTCTACGAACTTGACGAGGAAGAGCAACAGTTGTTCATTCGACTCGCCAGAGGAGAGAAAAAGACACCGGTTAAAGACATCACCCTCAAGGTTGGGCAGGGAATAGCGGGCCATGTTGTTCAGACCGGCAGGCCCATGGTCGTTCAGGACGTTGCCGGCGAGAAGCAATTCAGCGACAAATTTGACAGGTTGACCGGTTTTAAGACAAGGGCGTTGATCAGCGTGCCCCTCATCCACAGGAACAAGACCATCGGGGTGCTTCAGGTCATCAATAAAAGATCCAATCAGCCCTTTACGGAGAACGACCTCGAGCTCCTGACCGGAATGGGGCGTCAAATCGCTATTGCCATGGAGAATGCGAAACTCTATCGCCGCCTCGAAAAAAAATGGAAAATGACCACCCAGGAACTCAAATTCACCCAGGGCAAATTGATCCGAGCAGGACGCCTGGCCGCCATGGGACATTTGGTTCAAGGGGTCGCCCATGAGATCCGCAACCCGGTCATGACCATTGGCGGCTTTGCCATGAGAATCAAGAAAGGGCTCAGCGAAACCAGCGAACTTCAGAAATACATCGATATCATTATGGATGAATCGACCCGGCTCGAGGACCTCGTCACGAAAGTCCGCCAGTTTACAGAAGTGCAGTCGGCCGAATTAAGTCTCAGTCACCTCTGCCCGGTGATAAGAGAAGTGATCGAAAGATTCAAGGCCACGGCACAAAGCCATGGCGTTCGCATCATCAAAGATCTCCCGCCAAGCCTCCCCCCCCTTCGGATCGACAAACCCCAGATGGTCATTGCTCTGTCAAATTTAATTGAAAATGCCCTCGAATCCATGCCCGGGGGCGGTATGCTTTCCTTCAAGGTATTCAAGGAGACCGACTGGATCTGTATACAGGTATCCGACATGGGTTGCGGCATCGGCGATGATCAGATGGATGCCATTTATGACCCTTTTGTCACCTCCAAGACACAGAGGGTCGGTTTGGGGTTGACCATGGTGCACCAAATCGTTATGAATCATCTTGGTGAAATTGACTTGAAAAGCGAATTGAAAAAGGGCACGACCGTGACCATTCGATTGCCCCTGAACGGGGAATCATTGAGACAGGAGTTATGATGAAGAAGAAACGCAGGGGTCGCATGTGGTTATGGCTATTGTTCATTCTTATTGCTGCAGCCCTTGTCCTGGGAGCCTATTATATGGGAATGAAGAAAGGCTCTTCGCAACAAGAGACAACCGTCGACGAAACTGTCGCCGCTCCCCAAGACAAAACCCCGAAAAGGGACGAGATCCAAACCGAAACCCCGGCTGAGGAAGAGACTCCAACCGAGCAGGACCGAACCGTCCGGGTGGCAATCGAATCAAGACCCGTTAAGCCGGAGGATATGTGTAAACGCCTGGAAAAGGATGTTCGAGAATTTTTCGGATATTTAGATGAAAGGAACTCTATCCAACACCTGGAAGACGGCATCAGCACCTATGACCGTTTCAGAAAAATGATTGGGAAATTGTCCTCTCGGCCTCCCATCCCTGCGGGTGAAGGCATCGATTCGATGACTATGATCAAGAACATCTACCACATCTTTCGCGTGTTGGGCAAGAATGATCTTCGCTTGATCAAAGAGGTCCTGAGAAATGAAGCAGGCACCCTCGAAATGAATATTGATCTTTTCTACCGGTGGCTCATGCTCGGAGACAGGTGTCCCGACCCGGAGGGCATCAGGCCCTCAATGCAAGTCATCTACCAGTATGCGGGTTTTTTTCTGAACACCATTGGAGGAAGATCTTATCTCTTTCGTCGGCCGTTGCCACTCCGCTTGTTGGTCAGTTACTACTGCCTTCAAATCATCCACAAAGCGGACAAGGAAGGGTTGAACAGTTACGGATTGGACATACTTCCAGATCTTGCATCGCTGCAACATGAAATGGCGTTACACACTGAATTTCTTTTTCACAATGAATACGTGGGCCGGCTTGAGGACATGTCCAACTACTACCTTGAACGAAGGTAACCTTCCTGATGAGCTTCATGGATCATGAGGTTCAACGAAGTAACTACTCAGCTAGATAGGCTGTAGGCATTTAGGCTGTGAGGTACCGCAGGAAGGAACATGCATGATCATAGGAAACTCAGAGCGTTTGAATTGGCTGATGCAGTTTCTAGCTGTGAATCAAAAATTGTGGAAGCCGAGAAGGTTTTGGGCGCCCTG
>CAYNYM010000215.1:0-6028 GCA_964401325.1 uncultured Desulfobacteraceae bacterium
CTGCAAATGCAAGGCAGGTCGGTTTGTTGCATTTGCGGCAATTGGTTTTTGGCAACAATTCGAATGCTTCCATTACGTTGTTGAAAATTTCCATATCAGCTACGATTCCTTTTTTTGCTTAAGTTTACAATTTCAGGCCAGCATGATGAGGCCTGCCACCCAACTTAGGGCATCTTTATCCGATGAATTTTTATTTTCCGCCTTTTGGGCTGACCATCCTGAAGACTTCATCAATTGAGTGACATCGATACCAAAACCTGACATAGACGGACGGGCAAACTCTATATGGCGGCAGGGTTTGTTTTCGACTACAACACAGCACGTTTCCTGATCGTCACAAAACAATTCTTTACATGATCCGCCGGCAAATGCTTTTGAATTTTCAAAACCTATTTTGATAGCTTTTTGCTCAACTGCTGCTACTATCTGATGAAGCAGTTTCATTACACTCTTTCGCTCATCGGAAAACATGACGGATGTCGGTAATTCTATTTTTATAGTAATGGAATATTTGCTCTTTGCCTGCCACTTCCTAAATTCGACCGGCCCTTTCGCATACGGTGGACAGCTTGCTGCAAGACCATAATTCGGACATGTATATTCTCCATTACATAATGCTGCCAGATTATCTTTAACCTGAATCTCTTTGGAAGATATAATGGCTGAAGAAGTTGCCCCAAGCCTTTTCGCTTCCGTGGTTAAATGTTCAAGTTGCTGTTTTGATATCAATATATTTTTCATTATTCTTATGATAGTTCTATTTAAACAATTCTATTTTAAGACGGTTTCGATAGTAGAAATTTCTTTTTATGACACCTACGTGTCGGGTCGAAGCCGAAGGCGAAGCCTGACGGGTTATTTACCCTGTTAAATTCGAAGATCATTTAACCCGGGGATGTAATGACGACTCGCTCTTGGCATTTTTTTTGATTTCTTAGATGATACTTTCTGATAGCAAAATTGTCCGTTTAAGCCCAAAAAGCATGTGCTTTTTCGAGCATTACTATAACATATCGATTAGTTAGCTTGGTCCGACCCGACCCCTCTGCATATTCTGCTGATCCTTTCCAGCTACATTACCGACACCTGCCTTTATAATAAATTTGCGGCGATTCACGATTCAGGGTTTTTCCCCATTTCCACTCGGAAGAACCATCGTTAAGAATTGACACCATAAGTCAAACGACAACTTGACCCATTCCCAATCCGCGACGGCCCGGACGAACTGAATGGCCTTCCGCTCTGCTGCGGGGGTGTTCATGGTCAGCTTTTAACCAGTAATTCCCTGTTGAAAGGCAGTTCCCTCAGCCGGACTCCCGAGGCTTTAAATATGGCGTTGGCCACGGCAGGAGCGACCGATGGGAAAACGGGTTCACCGATTCCCCCGGCCTTAAGGTTGTTCTTGGCGATATGAACTTCTATTTCGGGTACTTCAGACATGGGCAGAACAGGGTAATCGTCATAATTGGCCGTCGTCACACCGCCGTCTGAAAAACTGACCTTTTCATAAAATGCCGTACTCAGTCCCATGACGACACCGCCTTCAGCCTGGGCCCGGATGGCATCCGGGTACACGGCAGTGCCGCAGTCCAGGGCGCAGACCATCTTATGCACGGTAATTTCCCCCTTTTTCCCGACCGACACCTCCGCCATGTGAGCAGCAAATGATTCAAAACAGGACGTTACGGCAACCCCTCGTGCCCTGCCTTTGGGAACAGGACGGTTCCATCCTCCTTTTTCGGCCAAAAGTGACAGGATATTATAGGGCCTGGAGCCCTTTTCCATATGATCCAGGCGGAATTGGACCGGATCCTTTCCAGCGGCATGGGCCAGTTCGTCCATAAAGGATTCCACACTAAACGCATTCACGGAGTATCCCACCGACCGCCACCATCCCACGACGATGGGAAGGTTCACCATCACATAGGTCACGATAAGGTTTGGGATGGAATAGGGCATATCCCTGATGCCGGAAACGGCATCCGGGTCAATGCCGTCCTTGACGGCTCGAGGCATCTTCACGGACATGACGGATTGTGCGGCAACCTTATGCGACCAGAAGATCAACCGGCCGTCCTTATCCAGTCCCGCCTTTATTCTGCACTGACTTGCAGGACGAAAATGGTCGTTGGCAAAATCATCTTCACGGCTCCATATCACTTTGACCGGACGATTCAGTGTCTTGGAAAGGAAAACCGAATCAACGACAGGATCCTGCTCCCCGCGCAGACCGAAACCTCCGCCTGCAGGCAGGGTCATGACTTCCACTTTTTCAATGGGCAGACCGGTTATTTTGGATGCCGTGTGCTGGGTAGCGGTCTGGCCCTGGGTCGGTACCCACACCCGGCAACGCGTTTTTTCCACATGGGCGGTGCAGTTGATCGGTTCCACCTGGGCGTGGGAAATATAGGGCAGTTTGTAGGCTTGTTCTATGGTCTGAGCGGCTTCTGCCAAGGCCTTTTTCACATCACCGCTGGATTTGGCTACTACCCCCGGTTTCTCAAGATGTTCATTATATAAGGCATCCAGGCGTTCATCATTCAGGTCCGGATGGGATCCTTCGGACCACTTGATTTTAAGGGCATCCCGGCCCTGCATGGCCGCATGGGTTGTTTCGGCACATACGGCAATCCTGTTTTCAATCGGCACGACATTGATCACCCCTTTGACGGCCATGGCCGCTCCTTCATCATAGGATTGAAGCGACGCCCCATAACGGGGCGGGCGGGTCACAACAGCGATGCACATATCGGGCACGGAGAAATCAAAGCCGTAAACGGTCTTGCCCGCCACTTTGTCCGGGATATCCAGTCGTTCCCTCCGGGTGCCGATAATGCGGTAATCCTTTGGATCTTTCAGGGATGGATCTTTGGGAACCGGCCGTTTTGCGGCGGCTTCGGAAAGCCGGCCATAGGTGAGGCTGCGTCCGTCCGGATGAATGACTTTGCTATCTTTCGTGACGCATCTTTTTTCGGGAATCCCCCACTCCTCAGCCGCCGTTTCCACCAGCATCCGCCGGGCGGCGGCGCCGACCTTACGGAGCATGTCCCATCGATGGCGGATACTGGTGCTGCCTCCGGTCAGTTGCGCGTGCCATACCGGGTCTTTAAACGGCTCTGCCGCTAGGGCCATTTTTACCTGCACCTTATCCCATGCGGCATCCAGTTCATCGGCAATAATCATGGGAATACCGGTGTGGGTGCCCTGGCCGAGATTGGTCTGGCCCACCCAGACGGTGATCGTATCATCTGCCGCAATCTCCAGAAAGGCATGAGGCTTGAATGGGAGTTTTGAAGCGGCCTGTACCGGGGATACATTGAACAGTCTTATTTGACCCGAAAAGACCGTTGATGCAATGACCAGGCTGCTCTTCGCCAAAAAGGTTCTTCTCGTCATATGTGTCGTCATCGTTTGCCCTCCCTTTCCAGCGTCATTTCGGCGGCCAGCCGGATCGCCTTTTTAATTCTTGGATGCGAACCGCATCGGCAGATGACATCATCCATGACTTCATCGATCCGCGCCTCGGATGGGTCGGGTTCCCGGGAAAGGAACGCAACCGTCTGAAGCATGATGCCCGGCTGGCAGTACCCGCACTGGGGCACTTGTTTTTCAATCCAGGCAACCTTTACCGGATGGTCTTCAGGCAGGCCTTCAATGGTCGTGATTTCATTCTGCAGGACATCTTCCACATCGATGACACAGGAACGCCGGGCTTCGCCGTCAATGAGAACCGTGCACATGCCGCATTCGCCGATGCCGCAGGTGTATTTCACACTTGTAATCCCCAGGTTGTCCCGCAGAACCCACAACAAGGGGGTCCCCGGGTCCACATCGACCTGCCTTTTCATACCGTTCACTTTTAATGTAAACATAGGTCCTCCTTCATTTGGGTACATCGCTCATGGTGGTTTTTTAGAAATTTGAGTACTTGAATCATTGAAAAAAGGTGGGCAATCCGGTTTCCCTCTTTGGTATAAGACAAACCATAACGCCAAAGGGGGACATCCTATTATCGATTTATATTAACATGGGTCTGGTCTTGAGGGCGAATATTCTGGGCGTTCATTGTTTGGGACGGGATTCGGGATTGTGTGAATGTGGGGATGGGTGGGACGCGATTGAAATAAAAAAATCTAAATAAACCATGAAGAGCATGAAGACCATGAAGGGGAAAATATTAATTATTTTTTATAACCCTTCATGTCCTTTATGGTGAAAATAAGGTATTTTACGAACGCATCAAACTTGATTGCAGATTGAACATCCGCCAACGCCGCTTCGTATGTATCACCCTGATCAGCTACAAAGGTTCTTGGGACGGGTCAAACCAATCTATTGATTTCTAATGATAAACCTCCAAAAAGAAGGCGCCTTCAGACCCTATATCGCACGTTATGACCCTAAAAAGCGAGATATAAATGTGACTCCAAGTCCCTTACCGTCCTCACCGGCGATAGGTTCGCCCACCTCAACTAATGACTTGCTTTTTTTAGTTCCTCACGTACTACTCGACGAAGGACCTCTTCAAGGGGTTGTTCCTGGCGTTCCATATATGTACGGAGGGCGTCGTTTAGCATTGATTGGTAATTGCCTCCACCTTGTTCCTCTACCTTTGAACGAAACCAATCAACAATGTCACGATCAAGCCGAATGGTAATGCGTACTTTCTTCCCAGAAGGAGGAAGTACGGCACCACGTTTACCTTTACTAAAATCATATTTCGCCTTCATATTGTTTCACCTCATAGTGCACGGCCTTACGGGCGGAAATTATTCGGATGTTGTCTCCTCGCCATGTGTATACAACCACTAAAATACGGCCAAAGGCGTCCATTCCAATGGTAACATAGCGTTGCTCACCGCCCCTGGAATCCTCAAGAGTTACGGCATTTGGATCTTCGAAGACCGCAAAAGTATCGGCAAAGGATATACCGTGCTTGGATTGATTCTTTTGGGCCTTCGATTTGTCCCATT
The DNA here is from genome assembly GCA_964401325.1 of uncultured Desulfobacteraceae bacterium. GTDB lineage: Bacteria > Desulfobacterota > DSM-4660 > Desulfatiglandales > HGW-15 > CAYNYM01. The sequence goes on from CAYNYM010000215.1 coordinate 4,974, forward strand.
CAAACATAATGACTTTCTAGTAGGCATATTTGTATGTACATATCAAGTTTTCTCTGGCGAAATAATAGGGGGGCCCAGTTTTGATTCATGATTTGCGGATTAAATAGCGATCCAAACAATCCTATGAAAATTACAACAATTCACAAATCAAGATGTGACCCCGAGCCCCCTGACATAACCGATCACTTATCTGACTGGAAATTTGCCACGTGTTACGCAGGATCTTCGAACATCATCCTCAACTTTTACATCGGCAGGGCAAATCAGGAAAACCTTCCTGCCAGGACTCCGGTCAGGACGGCATTGGGCCTGGGGTCGAGCCAAGCCAAACTACTGATTTTTATTGATAAACATTCAAAAAGAAAGCGCCTTGTTATGCTCCCGCGCCTGAATCAAGTTGAGATTTAAACTTTTTTACTGGGATTATTCTCTGCTCAATATCGTTTCCGATTTTGCGTTTTATCATACGCAGGTCGTATTCAGATTGCAGATTCAGCCAGAATTGGGCCTCAACGCCAAAATATCGTTCAAGCCTCAGTGCGGTGTCAGCAGTTATGCCGCGCTTGCCATTAACGATCTCGCTTATTCTATTAGGCGGCACAACGAGATCCCTCGAAAGCTTGTTAATGCTAATATTCATCGGGCCCATAAAATCCTCACGCAGAATTTCACCCGGTGTAATTGGATCAAGCAAATTGTTGTTATTCATTTTTGCACCTCAATGATAATCGACGATTTCAACATTGAAGGCATTTCCGTCATGCCATTCAAAACAGACTCGCCATTGCTGGTTAATTCTGATCGCATACTGCCCCTTCCTTTTGCCTCCGAAAGCGTGGAACTGGTTGCCTGGATTCAGCATCGATGCATTTAAACTGGGGGCAGCATGCAAAACTGCCAATCGCCTGCGCGCCTGCCGCTCGAAGGATTGGAACCGTCGCACTCGTTTATCGTTAAATAGTTTCTCAGTATCTTGACAGGCAAAAGATTGAATCATACGAGAATAATATTACGCAAAACGTAATATGTAAAGCGTAATTTTATTTTAGCGCAAC
>CAYNYM010000216.1:0-6022 GCA_964401325.1 uncultured Desulfobacteraceae bacterium
TGGAACCTGTCAGTTCCTCGAATCTGTTTTGTACCTCCAAGGGCAACGGTCCGGCTCCGGAGACGGCCATCATGAGAGAGGTCAGATCGAAATTTTTGACCCTTGGATGGTTGTTGATCTTGTCGAAGAGAAGGGAGACACCGGGCATGATGAATCCCTCCTCCGGGCTGTAGGACTGGATGGCCTTGAAAAGATCGGCCAGGTCGGCCGGGGGCCTGGGAAAAAGAAGCTGGAATCCGCCGATTCGAATGGCCGTATTCATGATCGCCGTCATGGCATAGGAATGGAAAAGGGGCAACATGCCGACGAAACCCATCCCCGGCTTCTGCTGCCACAGAATGGCCTCGCATTGCACCGCGTTGGCCACCACATTGCGGTGGGTCAGCATGGCGCCTTTGGGCAGGCCGGTCGTCCCGCCGGTATATTGCAGGACCGCGATGTCGTTCCATGGGTCGATTTCAACCTGAGGGGGATGGGGTTCGGCCCTCAGGAGATGGGTCAAGGTGATGACATGGGCAGGCAGCTTTCCGGTCGGGATTTTATGGAGTATTTTTCCAAAAAAACGTTTGAGGCGGGAAAAGCCGCACAAATCGACGATATTTGTACCGATGACGTACTCGACCTGGGTGTCGGTGAGTCCTTTTCGCGCCTCCTCGAACACGGCATCCAATGCAATCAATGCCCTGGCGCCCGAGTCCATGAGCTGGTGCTGAATTTCATAGGCCTTGTAGGTGGGATTGATGGCCGTGACCGTCACGCCAAGCAACTGACAGGCGTAGTAGCTCACCACATACTGGATGGAATTGGGCAGCATGAGAGCACAGGTGTCACCCTTCTTGAGGCCCAGCGAGGTAAGACCCGTGGCCAACCTTTGAACCATTTCCCAAAGCCGGCGATAAGTCGTGATGGTGTCAAGAAAGATGACGGCCGGTCTTGAACCGTAATCAGATGCGGTCTGCTTCAGGAATTCGGCAAGGGAACAGTCGGGATAGTCAAGGCATTTAGGCACTTGGCCCGGCCATTTTCGGTACCATATACGGTCGCCAAGCGATTTTTCACCCATGGCGCAGTCTCCTCGGTTAGCGGACGAATCGTTGTAATGTTTGGCGCAGGGGAGATCCTGATTTTTGCCCATAAGAGACAGAAAGGCGGAGCGGCGGTCTACGGAATGGCGCCAAACCCTTTATCAAAGAGGCTTTGTGCCTTTTGCAGGGCCTGGAGATCGTCCAGTCCCATGACCTCGTCTTCGTCGGCGGCGATCACGAAACCCACATTCAGTCCGTCCGTCTGCATGAGTTCGACCAGGTCGGTCATGAAAAATTCTTCAATTTCAGCCATTTGCCCCTGTCTTTCCTTGAGTACCCGGTGAGGCCTTTTCTCCAGGCGATCCAGGTATGGAATCAGCTCTTCTCTTCGGGCGGCGTAGATTCCCGAATTGCAAATCCGGAGAAGGTTTTGGCTCTTTGGAGAAAAAGTGCGCCAATATTTCCATTCAATGATTCTCTTGACGATCTCGCCATTCACTTCCAGGACCCCATACTGTTTTCTGTCCTTGGGGCGGAAGCCCAGGACCACCAGTGGGTTTTCCCTTAATTTTTCGATGAGATTAAGGTAAGTCCTGCGCCGGACAAAGGGAACGTCCCCCATGGTGATGATCAAGCCATCAAAGAGTCCGGACTCGATGAAGGCCTTTGATGAGAGCAATGCCCCCCCGGTTCCGTTGAGTATGGGTTGATCGCAATAGGTGAGATCAAGGTCGTCCGTGGCCCTGATGATCTCATCTTTTTTGTGGTTCACAACCAGTGCCTTGGGGCCCGGAGGGAGGTTGCACAGGATATGGCGCAGGATGGCGTGTTCACCCTCGTAGGGTGAGTGAGAGGGCCGCAAGGGAAGCAGGGTCTTGTTGCCGCCAAAACCTCTCATGCGGCTTCCTTTCCCGGCGGCCAGGATCAACGAACCCGTGATAGAACCCCTTTCCAGTGCCCTGTCCATCATTCAATCGTACCTCAGAGGATTTTTTTACTGAAACGCTAAGCCGTCTCTTCACAAAGAACGGTAATTTACAATTCTGAGAGGTGAATGTAAATTTATTTATCCAAAGGTCGTGGGAGGGCCTGATTTCACCTCAAGTTTGCGCTTGTTTTCGTGATTTCTTGAGGCCCTTCATGCCCCCTTTTAGGGCTTTGAGCGGTTTTTGAGGCGGATTGACACCTTTGTTGCGCTTTTTGTATTGACCGGCTCAAGCCATGCTGATAAATAAAATAGTATTGAGTAAAGGCAGGGTCGAGGGGTGTTCGTGTTGATGGCAAGGGCCTTTATCCCTTGATTACACCGATCGGTCTGAGACGTGCAACCTTTTTGGCCAGGCCTGCTTGGTGGACCACTTCAACAATTTGGGATACGTCCTTATAGGCCTCGGGGATTTCTTCCATAAGTGTTCTCTTGCCCCTGGATTGCACAAGGATTCCTTTTTCCTCCAGTTCACGGGTAATCGTTCGGCCTTTGGCCCTTTTGACGGCCTGAGATCGGCTCAAGACCCTACCGGCCCCGTGACAAGTGGAACCAAAACTTTTTTCCAGGGCGCCTTGGGCGCCGGCAAGGACATAGGAATAGGTTCCCATATCCCCGGGAATAAGGACCGGCTGACCGGCATGACGATATACTTCCGGCACCTGCGGGTGTCCGGGTGGCAATGAACGGGTAGCACCTTTGCGGTGGACGCACAACATGACTTCCTTGCCTTCCAGCCGATGACGTTCCTTTTTTGCGATATTATGGCAAACATCATAAACGAGTTCCATGCCAAGCTCTTGAGGGCTCAGACCGAACACGTCCAGGAACGTCCGGCGGGCAAGATGCATGAGGATCTGGCGATTGGCCCAGGCATAATTTGCGGCACAGGCCATGGCGGCCATGTATCGACGACCCAGGTCCGAATTCAGGGGGGCGCAGGCAAGTTGCCTGTCGGGCAGCTCAGGGCCGGTTCCCGAAGTGCGACTTCCCATGGCCTTGAGAAAATCATCGCATATCTGGTGCCCAAAACCCCTGGACCCGGAATGAAGAAAGACGCTGACCCGGCCTTCGACAATACGAAAGGTTTGGGCTAATTGCTGATCATAAATCTGATCCACTACTTGAACTTCGAGAAAATGGTTTCCTGATCCCAGCGTTCCCAACTGGTCAAGACCCCTTTTCAAGGCCCTGTCGCTCAGGACCGAGGGATCTGCCCCTCCCAATGCGCCGTGGTCTTCGGTCCTCTCCAGATCGACAGGGAGACCGAATCCCTGTTTTACGGCCCAGGCAGCGCCATCAACGGCGACTTTGGTTTCTTCCTTTCCAGAGAGATGGATGGTCCCTTTTGAACCGACCCCCGAGGGGATGTTGGTAAAGAGAGAAGACACCAGCGTCCTGAGGTAAGGTCTGATTTCACTGGCCTTCAACCGGGTCGTCATAAGTCGGCAACCGCAATTGATGTCATAGCCGACGCCTCCCGGTGAGACAATCCCTTCCTCCATATCGAAGGCCGCGACGCCCCCGATAGGGAAGCCGTAACCCCAGTGGATGTCGGGCATGGCCAAGGAGTGCCGCCGAATTCCCGGGAGGGTGGCAACATTGGCTACTTGTTTAAGACTCTGGTCCTTTTCTAGACCCTTCAGAAGGGCTTCGCTGATAAAGATCAGGCCGGGTACGCGCATGTTCCCGCTTTGAGGAAGGAGCCAGCGGTAATCGTCCACTTTTTCGAGTTTAATGGTCATGTCATGCCCTTAGACGTCCATGATAACCCTGGCCTCCCAGTGGTCACCTTTTGGGGCCACTTGGATTTGATGATAGGTGACGGCTTTTATCTCACAGAGTATTTTGTTCACTTGTGAATCAAATGGCACCGTCCTCACCGACGCATTGATTCTTGACGGGTTGATGAAAGATACCTTCACAGAGGTCACAATGAGATGTTCGCCCTCTAGGAGATAGAGTATTTCGCCCAGCCATCGGACCATGAGATCATCCAGGTCCTGTGCCGATAGTGAGATTTTCCGGGGCGAACCTTTCCGGGGCAATTGCCGGCCAAGCATGATGTGCACCAGGGATCTACCGGCATTTTCAAATAGTTCCGGGAGGTCGACGCCCCTTACCATGATTGCGAGATCCGCCGTGTGGTCCAGAAGGATGTAGTCAGGGGCTGTCAATATTGTTTCCCTTACCTTTTTTACCATGAGATCAGAATTTTTCTTTTTATTTTACCCGTGTGGGAGAGGATTGTCAAAAACAGGCAGCCGGGGGGCAAAGATGCCCTGATCCGGGATATCCGGATCGGCGATTATAAGTGTTTTGGATGCCAATGGTGCTCGAGATGCCCTAAGCCTGATTACTGACGCATTAGGAAGAGGTCGAGACTATGAACTGTGCATTTTGTCGTGGCGTTATTCAAATTAAAGGAAAAGTGAGCAGAAAAGATACCTGCCCCCACTGCGATCGGGATTTGCGATGCTGCAAGCAGTGCAGGTATTATGATCCAAATGCTTACAATGAATGCAGGGAGGTCTCCGCCGAACGCATTGTTGATAAGGAAAGGGCTAATTTTTGTGACTTTTTTCAAATAAGGGGATCGAAGGGGGGGAGGAGCGGTAGATCCAACAGGACCAGGGATGCAAGGGAGGCTCTTGAAGCACTCTTTAAGAAGAAGTAGAAAGGAATACCGCTCTTTTCTTTTTGGCCGATATCCACCGATCTCTATTCGGCATTCCCTGCTGCAACATTTGGTTTAATTGAAACCTTTCCGGCGACAGGCTCCCAGGCAATTGACCCACGTGAGAAAGGGAAGCAGCGAAGCCCTGCCGGTCTTTACGCTTTCTCCCCCCACCGCTTGAAAAGACTGTGCTCAATAGCAAAATAGTCAAAGACCTTGCCAATGGTTTGATCGATAATGTCTTCAATCGTTTTAGGCTGATGATAAAAAGAAGGCACCGGCGGAAGGATATGGGCGCCCATGTCCGCAGCCATGGTCATGAGTCTGAGGTGTCCCATGTGGAGAGGGGTCTCCCTGACCAGAAGCACCAGTTTGCGTTTTTCCTTGAGCGTTACATCGGCTGCCCTGACAAGGAGATTTTCCGTGTAGGAGTTGGCAATGCCCGAGAGGGTTTTTATGGTACAGGGTGCCACCACCATCCCCTGGGTCAGAAAGGAACCACTGGCCAGGGCCGCACCGACATCCCTGTGGTCATAGGTGAATGCGGCCATGGCCTCCACCTCCGAAGGCCTGTAGTTTGTCTCGATCTCAATGTTTCGTTTGCCGGCCTCTGAAATGATGAGATGGGTTTCAAATTCAAATTGTTTGAGCAACTCAAGCAGTCTCACGCCGTAAATGACTCCGCTCGCACCTGAAATACCAACGATGATCCTGTTTGCCATGCCTTCTCCTTCTGCCGGGTCGAATGGACACGCCGTTTGATTTTGAGGGCTATTCTAATGGACTTTCCTCGGTTGGTCAACGCGCACTGTTTGCCCCTGATCCACCATCAAGGCATGATTGTTCCCCGCGCAACTCGGGATGGCCTTCCCGTCGGAGCTTTAACTGCCTCTATCTTGCGGTCTTCTCCCGTGCTTCAGAGCATTTTTTTGAGGGCCTCAACCGCTGCCCCGGCGAATTCGGGTGTGTTGATATGCGTGTCCACCTCGATAATTTCGATCTCCGGATTCAGGTCCTTCTTGAGCGCATCGATAAAGGCCTGATCGGATGCTGGCTCATAAAGGGCGCCGCCCTCCACACTCAGGGACGAGAACCCCTTTCGGGGGATCACGAATTTTACCCGTTTCTTGTTGGGATGCCGGTCGAGTTTTTTCGAGACTTCCCGGGCAATGTTTATCATTTCCTCCGGACTGGTCCTGGCCTGCACCCGGATGGCATCCTGCACCAGGAGTTTCCTGTCCGCCAGTTTTCTCTTTACCCAGAGTGGATCGCCTTCATCTTTGCGCTGGATAGGCCCGCAACTGATCATATCAAAGCCGCAGGGTGAAAGGATAT
>CAYNYM010000217.1:0-6018 GCA_964401325.1 uncultured Desulfobacteraceae bacterium
GGGTATGCGGATTACATTTCCATGAGTCGACCATTTATTCGGGAGCCCCACCTGATCAAACGCTGGGCCGCCGGGGATATCCGAAAGGCCGAATGCCTTTCGGACAACCAGTGCTTTTCTCCCGGGCTGAAGGGGAAAGGGGTCTATTGCGTGACGGCCGAGCAACAGGAAGGGAATTGAAGCATTCGGAAAAGCACCAAAGGCCCCTGCCCCGATTACGGATCAAGCACAGATGGACTTATTGGTGCATTGATGCCAAGGGGGATCTGCGAACGCAGGGGTTATTTTTTTTCTTTTCTAAAGCCTGAAAATACCCAGAAGATGCCCCAGGCCAAGACAACGGGACCGCCTGCCAAAAAAGTGTAGGCAGGCCAATGGCCGTTCCAAGGCTTCAAATAGACCGCAATCAGGGCCAGCCACAGTAAGGAGGCCGCAATGGCAAGCCGTCTCCACCCCGTAAGTCTTACAACGCGAACGGGCCGTTGAAGTTCACTTTCAGTCTGTTTGCGTAGTAATTTCGGGAGTATAAAAATGCCTATAATGATCAGAACAATCAAGAGGATTTCCATTAAACCGGACATTTTGGCGCTCCCAAACAGAAGGAATGAACGGATTGGCTCTGCCCCCATTGGCGCGAACGTGAAACCCGTTGAACTCGCCTTGAGACAAGGTTTTCCTATCAGAAAAGACGGCAGGATGCAAGCTGGAGAAACAGGCGGATTCATCCATGGAAAAAATGGGCAGCGGCTTCATCCCGGTTACGGGGGCGGTGATACCTAATCCCGCCTACGAAAATACAATCTTCAATCCCCTAATAAGGAAAAAGAATTCAACAAATATATCGAGATCGAGATGCCCTTTCGGATGCAATGCCTTGAGGTCGTGAGGGGGAAGGTTCAACGCCCAACATGCCACCATGGGGGTGATTGGAGGATATCAGAATGGACCGAAAACCAACCTATGGAGAATTGGAACAACGGGTTAGCGAATTGGAAGACAGGACTGCCCGGTACATGGAAATGCTGGAAAAACATCGTCTCCAGGAGTCCACCGCACAGAGTTACCTCGATATCGCAGGTGTGATCATCGTGGCGATTGATGCGCGAGGGCAGGTAACCCTTATCAATAAGAAGGGCTGCAGAATTTTGGGCTACGAGGAGAAGGAACTGATTGGAAAAGACTGGTTTCAAATGTGCCTTCCGAAAGAAATTAGAGAAGATGTTAAACTCGTTTTTCAGAAACTGGTGGCCGGAGAAATCAAGAATATCGAATACTACCAAAATTCGCTTTTGACGAAAAACGGGGAGCAAAGGACGATAGCCTGGTACAATACCCTGTTAAAGGACGATTCAGACAACATTGTCGGAACCCTCAGCTCCGGTGAAGATGTGACCGAGAAGGAACGGGCTCAACAGGAATTGCATGAGGCGCACGAAGAGTTGGCCCATTTCAGTAAAGAACTGGAAAAGATGGTTCAAGAGAGAACTGAAGAATTGCTGGAAAAGAATAAGCAACTCATTGAAGCCGAACGGGTTGCGGCATTAGGTAAGATTGCGGACAGGGTTGCCCATGAATTAAGGAATCCCTTAACGGTGATCGGCGGTTTTTCTCGCAGAATGTATGAACAGACAGCCGATAGTGATCCCAATAAAAAGTATTTGAAAATTATCGTGAGTGAGATGCTCGGTTTGGAAAGCAGACTTTCAGAAATTATCAAGATCAGGGATCAAAAGGAAAGAATTCTTAATGGGGACTAGACCGTTGGTATCAAATCGAGGGGCCCTGAGCGGGACAAAGGCGTGAGAGCACCCCGTGGGGATTTTAGAGAGGAAAACATGGCCTTTTTTTGCCGTCGATCGCAAAAATGATGATCCGGCACTCAAAATAGTGCTTGCCAGCCAGGGAAGAGGGTGCGTAGGATAAGGCCTAGATAGTCATAAGATGCCTGTGGAAATATATTTCATGTTGAAGCGGTAACAGATCCTCATTTTCTTTTCCGTGTCTGATCAATGTCCTTTCATAATCAGTCCGGAAATGTCTGGTCTCAAATGGGAGTATGGGAAAATGAAATCCGCACTCGTCTACAGCGACAATCTGCAAAACTATGATTTCGGGCCCGGTCATCCTTTTCGTGGAGAACGACACGCCAATTTCATGAATTTGTTCATGGAACAGATCGGGACGGACAAGGGCATCGAGATCGTTGAACCCAAGCCCGTCACCGACGAAGACCTCAAACTCATCCATTCTCCTCTCTATATTGATTTTATTAAAGAGGAGGCCTCGGATCCCCTTGTCGGAACGATCTGGGGCTACCTTGATATCGACACCCCCCTCAGCCCGGGAATGAATGCTGCAGCGAGAAGGGTTGTTGGTGCGGCATTGCGTGCCGGAGAATTGGTGGCCTCGGGAGAATATGATGTGGGGGTCAGTGTCGGAGGGGGGATGCATCATGCCCGCCCGGCCCGAGGCGCGGGTTTTTGTATCTTCAACGACGTCGCCATTTGCATCCGTTACCTGCAGCAGTGTTGTGGAATGGGGCGGATTCTTGTGATTGACACCGACGGCCATGCCGGTGACGGCACCTTCGAGATCTTTGAGGAAGATGCAACAGTCTTGGTGATCTCCATCCATCAGAACCCCCGCACGTTGTATCCCGGAAAGGGTTTTGCCTCTCAAATAGGCCGGGGACCGGGCAAGGGCTTTACCGTCAATATCCCTCTGCCTCCGCGGACCGGAATTATCCCCTACTTGTATGCGATGCGTCATATTTTTTTACCCCTTGCGCGGGAGTTCAAACCGCAATTGATCCTTCGCAACGGCGGTTCGGACCCCCATTTTCATGACCGGCTGGTAAGCCTTGGTATCACGGTGCAGGGATTTCAGCAAATCGGGCAGGTCGTACGAGAGGCTGCAGAAGCTGTCTGTGGGGGTAAAATCGTTGACATGGTTGGCAGTGGCTATGACCCCGTGGTGCTTCCCTATGCCTGGCTGGCCCTGGTAAGTGAGGTAACCGGCCATCCACTGGAATTATTCGATCCGATTCCTGTGCCATCCTGGCTGGATGATAACCACGGGATGACGCAAGTGAAATGGGTTGTTGAATCCATAAGAAAACACCTTTCCCCTTTTTGGGACTGCATGAAGGCGTAATGATTCAAACAAGAATTCTCCTGCTTCCCCTTTTTTACCCTTATGCCGAAACAGGGTGCATTCGGTTTTCGGAGTGAGCGGAAATTGATTTATGAGATCTGACGTTTTAAAGTGTAAAAAAAGGCCCCTGGGTCCACCCTGATCCACCATCGAGGCATGATATGTAAATGAGGCGGTGAATTGAGGTCTATTGCAAAGGAAAAACCATTGGAACGCGGCCTTTTTTCGGGGGAAGCCATGGTACAAAAACTAATCATTTTGGGCTTTTGGATCATTTGGACGGCAGGTTGTGCGCCGACCATTTCTCAGGAGATCTTAAAGAGTGCTGATCGGCAAGTGGGATTTGAATCAATTTTGAAAAACCCGTTTGCACATCGGGGAAAGAATGTACTCTTGGGGGGCGCTATCATCAAAACAACACCGTTGCCCGGTCAGACCCGGATGATCGTGCTCCAGCACTCACTCGGCTACAGGGACAAACCATCCAAAGAAAACCCGTCCCTGGGAAGATTTATCCTTTCGGCACCGGGTTTCCTGGACCCTGCCATTTACCGGGCAGGGCGACTGGTGACGATCGTCGGTACGGTGAAGGGGGAGGAAACACGTCCGTTGGGTGAAATACAATACACTTATCCCCTTTTGGAGAATAAGGAACTCTACCTCTGGCCTGAGGAGCAGAACGATAATCGGCCCAGGATCCATTTCGGGATAGGCGTCGGAAAATCTTTCTGAAGGAAAGTCATGGATCTGCGTTTTTTGCAAAGGTCGGTGATCGTGGTGAAGCCGTATTCTGGAGGGTTCCTGCCTAAATGGTTTCATTCCAGGGAAAATGGATGTGATTTGATCGGGTTCGGTGGCCTTGGAGCATTCTTGGCGCCTGGTGAATCCGTTGAGTGGGATAAATGCCTATTGGGGGCAAGCGAATGAGAGCTGTGGTGCAGCGGGTCAAACGGGCTGAAGTTGTTGTAGGGACACGGATTGTTGGGGCAATCGGCCTGGGAGTTCTGGTTTTCCTGGGCGTGGGAGGGGCGGACACGGAAAAGGATTCCGATCAACTGGCAAATAAGATTGCCCATCTGAGGATTTTTCCCGACGAAAAGGGGCTGATGAACCTTTCTCTGACCGATATTTCGGGTGAGGTCCTGGTTGTCTCCCAGTTCACCCTCTGGGGGGACTGCCGGAAGGGGCGGAGGCCCTCTTTCACCAGGGCCGCCCCGCCTCAAAGGGCGAACGCACTCTACGAACATTTTATCGGTATTCTGAGGGGCATGGGCATCAGAGTGGCTACGGGCGAATTCCAGGCCATGATGGAGGTGAATCTGATCAACGACGGTCCCGTGACACTGCTGCTGGACAGCACCAAGAGTTTCTGATCATTGATTTGTTTCACCCAAGCCTCTACCTTCGGTAGAGGGATCAGACGGGGCCTTGCGATCCGGAGTATGACAAATTCTGCTATTATGCCTTCAAGTCCTACCTCTGAGGGCACCCCCCACATAGACCCCTCCCGGTCAATGGGGCCTCAAGGTCGAGGATCATTTAAAATCGAGGCCCTGGACGTTCTGATAACCCTCCTATAATTTTAAAGATATTACATATTGTATCGTCTGTGGAAAGCCGTATTGAGGCAAGATAAAACGGGATGTTTTTGGTTGACAGCCCCCAGGCAGGTTGTTAGGTTGGCCATGTAAGTGCATCATCCTGAAAAAGCGGATTTATTTATTTTAATCGTTTGAACATGAAATTTGTATTGGCAATAGCAGGCTCCGATTCATGCGGTGGAGCCGGTATTCAATCCGACATAAAGACCATTACCCGTCTTGGTGCCCATGCCCTGACCGCCATTTCCGCAGTCACTGCCCAGAACTCCCTTGGAATATCTGCAATTCATAGGATTCCGGCAAGATTCGTAACCAGGCAGGTTGAGGACCTTTTGGCTGACATCCGGCCGGACGGGGTCAAAATAGGGATGCTTGGCGGCGGGGCGAATATACGTGAAGTCGCCAGACTGATCAAAAGGCATCGCCTTTCTCAGGTGGTTCTGGATCCGGTGTTAAAAGCATCGACCGGTCAGGGCCGGCTTGAACCCGATGCCGTTGCCGTTCTGCGGGACAGGTTGCAGCCACTCGTCAAGGTGGTTACACCCAATCTGGAAGAAGCGGAGGCTCTTTCTGGCAAAAAGGTGCGCAACCTGGAAGAAATGGAAAGGGCAATAAAAGAGATCAAAGAAATGGGGCCGGATGTGGTGATCACGGGAGGACACTTAAAGGGGGACGCCGTGGATATGGTCTACGATGGAAAAGAAATCTATCGGATCCGTGGCCCGAGAATAGCGACTGTGAACAATCACGGTACGGGTTGTGTGTTTTCTTCGGCCATGGCCACCTACCTGTCCGAGGGGCATGGTGTTCCGAAGGCCGCAAGACTCGCGCATGATTTTACGCGGGGGGCCATTGAAGGAGGTTATGCCTGCGGGCGAGGTGCAGGATGTGTCAACCCTGCGCAGGCAGGCGGTGTGCTTCTCAAAAGAGATCGATCACATTAATATCATATTTGGAAGGATAACGGGAAATGACTCAATTGGCAAAGGCTAGAGCGGGAATCACCACATTTGAAATGGAGACGGTCGCCAAGAAAGAAGAAGTGGATGTGCTCTGGCTGAGAGAGAAAATAGCGGAAGGACGGATAGCCATCCCTGCCAATGTGAACCATGAGGGCCTTGACCCCTGTGGTATTGGGGGGGGGCTGAAAATAAAGGTCAACGCCAACATCGGGACCTCTTCCGACAGAGCCATCCTGGAAGAGGAGGTGGCCAAGTTGGAAGCGGCCGAGGAGGCCGGGGCCGATTCGGTCATGGATCTTTCC
>CAYNYM010000218.1:0-6007 GCA_964401325.1 uncultured Desulfobacteraceae bacterium
TCTAAGCCTCGGTTCTCTCAATATATAACGTCCTTAAATATTCCAATAACTCAGTTTTCCAATGGAAAACGCCGTCATCCTCCTGAACCACTCATCGATGCTGACCGCATGCCCGTGGTAGGAGCCGTTGATGATCCTGACGGGCATCCCCATCTTGACGTACTGCTCGAAGGCGGGGCATGTCGTATTCGAAGAATACACAACCTGATTGCACGAACATTCTGATCCCTTCAAAACCCGGAAAGGCGCCGATCGAGATATCGAATATGCGCTGCACACAGTCGTCTGTAATTTTAATTGTTTAATGGTTTTAGAAAGTTGTGCCGATAAGACTTATAAAGGGCTGAAGGGAGGTTCCCGGTATGTTTATGGCAGGCGCAAAAATATGGTTGGGGTTCATTTTCCTGGTGTTTCCCTTCGAGTACGGGTTGAACTTGGTTTCCACTCTCATGGGAATGATTGGAGCAGTTTTCGTCCTGGCCGGCCTTACGAGCGTGATCAACGGGATTATCGATCTGAAAGAAAGGAAATCCGGCTCTCCTCATCCGGCAGACTAGACCGAACAGCCAGAGCCCAACTCCTGATCCTCTTCTTCTCCATCCGGTGGGCCTCCCTCAGTGCCTTTAAAAAGGACCCGAACCCGTATTCCCCGGCGTTGTGGTGTGCCCCGGGGCGATAGTCCGACGGGCGAGCCGGGTAAGTGATCTCATAGCCCTGTGTCTCAAATTAGACGTTGAAATTGGGGTTTGTGTCTGTCATTGACAAAAATGGTTAATCTTTCCTATACGATATCTCCAATCTTTTCACCAACCAGCCGACCCTTGAGCTGGCCCGAAGGCTCTCCGAGATGACGCCCGGGGGCCTGGACTATTTCCAGTTTACCTCCGGGGGGTCCGAGGCCAATGAGACGGCCTTTAAAATCGCCAGGCAATTTCACCTGGAAAACGGGGAGCCGTCCAGGAGTCTTATCCTTTCCCGTAGGCAGAGCTACCACGGCGCCACGCTGGGGGCACTTGCGGTGCCAGGCATGGAAAAGCGAAGGGAGAAATACAATCCCCTACTGATCGATCTGCCCCATATCGCGCCGGCTTACTGCTGCACCTGAGATGAAGGTGAGTAAAAGGCTGGCCGGTATCGCCCTGCAAAAGGGGCTGGTCATCTACCCCTGCTCCGGGGCGCCGACGGCCTCAGGGGCGATCATTTTCTCATCTGCCCGCCTCTGATCGTATCCCGAGAAGAATGCGACACGATTATTTCGGTCCTATCGGACGCGATTTCATAGCTGGAGGCAGGCCTGTCATCCAGCCGGTAGGCGCGAATCCACGTGTTATTTATTGGGCCCAAACACCCCTCTGGCCCTTCGCCCAAGGGCAAGGGCGACCCTATCTCATCCAATTCGGGTGCTCAGGCATCCATTCATCGAGGCTTTTTTTCAGCCAATCCCGAAGATCCCGCACGATGTAAAATCGCGGAAACAGGAGATCATCGTCCTCTGCGATGAAACCTTGGCGAGTTGCCATTTCCGCCATTTTTGTGTGCGGATAGATCCTGATTCCAACCGTAACCTTTACGGCCTCCAGGTCGAGTGAATCGACAAAATGCAGGCTCTCCATCACGGAATCCACGGTCTCGCCGGGTCCCCCCAGCATCAGGAAGCCCATCCTCCGGATACCGCAATCTGCGAACATCTGGGAGGTACGGCGGATATCCTCGGGATTGAATTTCTTGTTCAGCCCCCTCAGTATCCGCTCACAGCCGCTTTCAAACCCAAGGCTGACTTCCATGCATCCCGCTCGCCTCATCGCACTAACCAGGGCCCCGTCGACGTTTCCCGGATAGAGGATAGAGCGCCATGCAATGCTCAGTGAGGCATCCGCCAGGAGGGTACAAAGGGTCATGGCATAGGAGGGTGGCAAATTGAATGTGTTGTCCACGAAATGAAAGCGACGAAATCCCGCACCCGCCCATTGGGCTAGCCATCGGACCACATCTTCCGGTGAGCGCTTGCGTATGCGTTTTCCCTCAATGGTCTCGGTCGAACAATAGCTGCAACCCAGGGGACATCCCCGTCGCGTCTGGACGGGCAACCACAAGTGCTCTCCTTCATAGGCGGACGTGGGCAAAAGGTCCATGTCCGGCAGATGGAATCTATCCAGGTCCTTTGAACAGATTCTATCTCCTTGAAGACCGCTGCCTCGAAGATAAAGGCCGGGCAGCCCTTTTAGCGAACGACGATGCTCCAAACGATCGAGAAGCGCCGGGAAACACGCCTCGCCTTCGCCCTGGATACCCATATCGGCACCGACGTATTTCAGTGCGCTTTCGGGAAACATGCTGTAGCCAGCACCCCCCAGGACAATGGGGGCGTCCGAGAATTTTTTGCAGGCCCTGACGACTTCTCTGACTTGAGCCAGCAGGAATCTCGGGTCCTCCATGTTCTGGTCGTCTATATTTCTGACGGAAATCCCAATGACATCCGGGGCAAATTCTTCTGTTGACCGTCTGATGGCGCCTTTCGTGTCGGTCTCGGCCATGAGATCGACAAGCACCACCTCGTGCCCGGCGTTTCGGGTGGCCTCGGCTATGCAGGCAAGCCCCAGGGGCATGGTCGGCAGATTGATCCTTTCCGTATTGGCAGACAGCATCAGGGCTTTCATCTTATCCTTTCCTCCTGACAACGAAATGCAAAGACCCATTTGGGACCGTCCCTAACGCCCGGTGTCCCACTTCCCGCTCCGAAAT
Source organism: uncultured Desulfobacteraceae bacterium (assembly GCA_964401325.1). Lineage (GTDB taxonomy): Bacteria > Desulfobacterota > DSM-4660 > Desulfatiglandales > HGW-15 > CAYNYM01. The sequence goes on from CAYNYM010000218.1 coordinate 2,743, forward strand.
CGACCGGTTTTTTTGCGTATGCTCGTGCCCCGATTCCCTTTGCTCGTGCACGAGTTATAATGCGAATTCACCCGTTATAGGGCGATCCGGGCGCTTTCTGTCAGACCGGCGGTGATTCTATCCCCCCCCCGGATCCCGGAGCGGGTAGATGCCCCTAGAACGGAAACACTGTCGGGGTTAGGAAAAAAGCTTCTTTTCCCACCCTGTCTATTTATGATATCCTACATTATATTTCAATTTTTCATATGTCCTTTTTCCCTTTGATCTCCGGGCTGTAGAGAGCATGTTTCCTGCAGGCATGAGGACCGGATCGCTATCTTCACCTATATTTTCCGAACGACTTATTTAGACCCCTATGGAATCAATCTTTATGCTCAACATAAACCAAAGGAGGCTATCATGAGTGATTCGAAAAAAATAACCACTTCTGCCGGCGCCCCCATCGCGGACAATCAGAATGCCATGACCGCCGGGCCGCGCGGTCCGGTTCTGATCCAGGACTATCCCCTTATCGAGAAGCTGGCGCATCAGAACCGGGAGCGAATACCCGAGCGGGTGGTTCATGCCAAGGGTTGGGGCGCCCACGGCACCTTTTCCGTCACCCACGACATCACGCGGTATACCAAGGCCAAGATCTTCTCGGAGCTCGGCAAGCAGACCGAGATGATCGCTCGCTTCTCGACGGTGGCGGGCGAACTGGGCGCCGCCGATGCGGAGCGGGACGTGCGGGGTTTTGCGTTGAAGTTCTACACCGAGGAAGGCAACTGGGACATGGTGGGAAACAACACGCCCGTGTTTTTCATTCGCGACCCGTACAAGTTTCCGGATTTCATCCACACCCAGAAGCGTCATCCGAAGACCAATCTGCGCTCGGCCACCGCGGCATGGGATTTCTGGTCCCTGTCTCCGGAATCGTTGCACCAGGTGACCATCCTCATGTCCGATCGCGGGTTGCCCATAGGCGTGCGCCACATCAACGGTTACGGCAGCCATACCTACAGCTTTATAAACGCTCAAAACGAGCGTTTCTGGGTGAAGTTCCATTTCAAGACCGTCCAGGGTCACAGGCACTGGACCAACGCCGAGGCCGCGGAGGTCGTGGGCAGGACGCGCGAATCCACCCAGGAAGATCTCTTCTTCGCCATTGAACGGGGAGACTTCCCCAAGTGGCGATTTCAGATACAGGTCATGCCGGAAAAAGACGCCGACAAGACCTCCTATAATCCCTTTGATCTGACCAAGGTGTGGCCTCACGGGGACTACCCGATGATCGATGTGGGCATCATGGAACTCAACCGCAACCCCGAGAACTACTTTGCCGAGGTCGAGCTGGCCGCCTTCTCGCCGTCCAATATCGTGCCGGGAATCGGCTTTTCACCGGACAAAATGCTTCAGGCGAGGATCTTCTCCTATGCCGACGCTCACCGCTACCGGCTCGGCACCCACTACGAGGCCCTGCCCATCAATGCCCCCAAATGCCGGGTGGACCACTACCACAAGGACGGCAAGATGCGGTTCTTCGCAAATTTTCCGAACCCGGATGCCTACTATGAGCCGAACTCCTTCGGAGGCCCCGTGGAAGATCCGGCCTTTGCCGAGCCGCCGCTGAAAATATCCGGCGCCGCGGCCCGTTACAACCACCGGGACGGCAATGACGACTACAACCAGCCCCGTGCCCTGTTCAATCTGTTCGACGACGGCCAAAAGGCCCGCCTTTTTTCCAATATCGCCGAGGCCATGCAGGGCGTGCCCGAGGACATCATAGAACGTCAGTTGGGCCTTTTCGAAAAAGTGCATGCGGATTACGCCGCGGGCGTGCGCGCGGCGCTGGCCGATGCAGTGAAATAGCACAGGTCGAACCCCTGGCCGGTGGGGTCTGCCCGACAGATCTCACCGTTTTGGTTTGACATGGAACATCTGGTCCTAATGAGCCAGTTGAAGATCCCGTTTAGCAGGGGGCAGAGACGGTTGGCTCTGTAGGCATGGATTGATCATTCCGGTTGTCATGTACGTATGTGAGGTAGACTGCACCCCTATGGGATGCAACGAAAGCCTGGTCCGACGGGGCTGCGTTGCATGTGCTTGACTGCTAATGAAACGTAAAGGTTTTTCCCCGACCGTGTATATGGAAAAGCATCGACGCCATGTCACGCCTCCCGCATACCGTGGCGGGGTCTGCGATGCGGCGTTTTCGCCACAGCGGCATTTCGCAAGCACAACTGCCAGAGATCCAATCCCTTGATGGGTGATCAGGAAGTCCCCAGGTCATCCTGCTTTAAGTCATGATATGGGAATCAGGCGGTGGATTTGGGCCGAAGGCTACCCCTTGACAGGAAGGCCTTAATTTTATATTTAAGTCGTGGCCCACACGGATCTATTCCTCATCCAAACGCCCCGATGCATATTTTGTCAGGGGGCGTTATTACGTTAACCATGCTAAACCCGTACAATTTGATTAAAGCTTTTCCGCATTCCTGACGATTTTAGTATCTTGAATTTCATTCAATAATCTTGGAGACGAATGCCATGCCCATTGAGTGCGAAATTGATACGGACCGATCTCTGCTCATTTGTACGGCGACCTGTGAGCTGGATTTCGAACAAATCAAGGCGGTTCAAGAAAAGTACTTTGAAAAATACCTCACCCAAAACGTCATCCTGGATCTCAGCCTCATATCGGCCAATGAACTTGAACCCTCTGATGTCGAAACCATCGTGAAAATGGCGGAAATCAATAAAAACCTTCGGCCCGCCAATGGAAAAACGGCTCTCGTCGCATCATCTCCCTCGATCTGCGGCCTTTCAAGGATGTATGCGGTATTTTTTGAATTGAAGGAACTGCCCTGGGAGGTGGAAATATTTTGCTCCATGGATGAGGCCCTTGAGTGGATTGGTTCGAAAGTCGTTATAGCACCGGAACACGCCTTTCAGTCCGGGCGGGTTAGCCTAAGCGCCGGTTGATTGTTGATTCTTCTATCGGCGTCCTCTTATGAAGAAAGGAAAAATGCCCTTTTCAAAACACAAAAATAATACAGGGAAGAAATGCATGCCATCACAAAGCGTGCATATTTTTCCCTTGACAAGTCTTTTTCCCATGGCGTATTAAAAAGGACATGATGAACCGGATCGACCATACCACAGTAAACAACAGGGACGAACTTCTCTTATCCCTGATTCATGAGGCATGCCCTTTTGACGGGAACTGGTGGTGGCGTATCCGGCGGTTGGAGACGTGTTCCTGACCATCAGGTCTTAACGTTAAGAG
>CAYNYM010000219.1:0-5998 GCA_964401325.1 uncultured Desulfobacteraceae bacterium
TCGTCGCCATGGTGATCAACCCCGCCCTGGCCGCCATGTTCCTCAAGCTCCCTTATGGTCACGCCCTGTCCAGGGCCCGGGTCAGCCCGGAAGAGATCGAAAAGGCGGGTGAGGCCCCCATTACGGTTCGGGGGCCTATTCTCAAGTCCTATCGGGGCCTGTTGAACAGCGCCCTCAACCACCGTCTGGCGGTGCTTTTCATGTCCTTTCTGGCCGTCATGGCCATGGGCATGATCTGGTTTGAGCGGATCGGCCTTGAGAAACCTGTCGAGTTTTTTCCGGAGGTGGATCCCCATAGCATTTTTATCAATATGGACATGCCGGAAGGGGCTGAACTGGAGTATTCGGATCGAGTGGCCCGGCAGGTGGAAGTGGCCTTGTGTGAAGGCAACAATCAACTGGGTCCCCCCGACGTGGACCCCCTTCAGTGCTACAACCGCAACACCGATCAAAAAACACACAGGCTTCGCCGTGGCCGGAAGGTCACGGGTCTGACGGACATGGTCAATATCAAGCATATCTATTCCAGGACCGTGGCCGTGATGGGGGGCAGTTCGGCCTTTGAGGATAACGCCCCCAACCATATCGGCATCCAGTTTTACGACCTGGAGGATCGGGCCAAACCGGTCTCCGAGACCACGGAGGAGATTCGCCGACGCATCAGCCATATGCCGGGTGGTGAGATCACGATCGCCAAACAGGAAGAGGGGCCTCCCACCGGCGCGCCCATCAACATCGAAATCGCCGGAGACAATTTTGAGGTCCTCGGACGTATCTCCCACCAGGTCAGGTCGGTGCTGGAAAAGATGCCCTTTGTCCGGGATATCCGGGATGACTATGATGCAGGTTCCCCGACCGTCAAGGTCCGGGTGGACCGCCAGAAGGCGGCCCTGATGGGCCTGTCCACCGAGACCATCGGCTTTGCCCTCAAGGTGGCCTTTAACGGTATCAAGGTCTCGACATTCCGGGAAGCGGATGAGGATTACGATATCACGGTCCAGTTGCCCGCGTTGGAACGAAAACGGACCGATATCCTTCGGGAACTCCTGATCCCGACGGAAGAAGGTCTGGTTCCTCTGAGCACCGTGGCCAAGTTCGACATCACGGGGGGGCTGGGGCAGGTCAACCGGATCAACCATGAACGGGTGGTCACGGTCAAGGCCGACGTGGATGAACAGCACGTCCCGGGGCCGATGGTTCGTGCGGAGGCGGAAAAAATCCTCGCCGATTACAACTTGCCGCCGGGCTACAAGATTCGCTTCACAGGGGAATTTGAGGAACAGCAGAAGGCCCAGGCCTTTTTGTCAAAGGCCTTTATCGCGGCAGTCCTCCTCATTGTCCTGATCCTGGTGACCCAGTTCAACTCGGTGGCACAACCCCTGATCATCATGACCTCCGTCATCCTCTCCCTGGGTGGGGTATTCCTGGGGCTGGCCTTCATGGAATTGCCTTTCGGGATTATCATGACCGGCGTCGGGGTGATCTCCCTGGCCGGCGTGGTGGTGAACAATGCCATTGTGTTCATTGACTACACGAATCGCCTTTGCCAGAGGGACATGCCCTTCCGGGAGGCCATCATCGCCGCCGGATGCACCCGTTTGAGACCGGTCATCCTAACGGCCATGACCACTATCCTGGGTTTGCTTCCCATGGTCACGGGGATTGCTTACAACTTCCATGAGATGGAGATCGCCTGGGTGAGCGAATCCAGTCAGTGGTGGCGTTCCATGGCAAGCGCCGTCATCTTTGGGTTGGCCCTGGCCACGGTCCTGACCCTCGTGGTGGTTCCCACGCTTTATTCCCTGGTCCACACCTCCAGCCGGTTCCTGGGGCGGAGTGTCAAATGGATCCGCCGGATTTATTGGGCCCCCTATTATCGCCTCACCGGAACTTCCCCGGAAGAAGATGAAAGGGTGTCCTAAGTCATGCTTTTTCTTTGCGGACTTTTTTTAGGAAGAGGAGGGAGTCATGGTGGAGAAAGAGGAGTTCCGGACGAACGAGGCGGCGGTATTGGGAGGACCCTATCCTCAGGCCGTGATTCACAACGGGTTGGTCTACTTGTCTGGTCAGGGGTCCGTCGATCCATGCACCAACCAAGTCATGCCCGGTACCATTGAAAAAGAAACGGAAATGACCCTCGAGAACATCCGAATCATCCTGGAAGAATGCGGTTCCTCAATGGGTAAGATCCTTCAAATAACGGCCTATCTTCTGAAAATGAAGGAGTACGGGCGCTTCAATGAGGTCTATGAAAAGCATTTCCAAGGACTGCTCCCCGCAAGAACCTGCGTTCAAGCCGCCGGACTCCCCTTCGGGTTGAGGGTGGAGATCGATGCCATCGCCCATGTTTAGGCCCGGATTCACCCGGATACTGAAAGGTGGCCGCATCCTCAACCCCTGTCCACAAGGAATTAAGGAAGGAGGAAAAGCAGATCCATGCCGGATTGTGCGCCCGCTCCCAAGACATGGGGAGTGGACCTAAAAGGTCAAACCCTGGTTTTTTGACTCGGATTGTGCGCTTATTTTATACTGCTCAAAAAAGCATCGCACTATCCTATCAATACCCCTTTTAAAGGAGGAGATTTCATGGATCCCAAACTGACCTCTCTTGAAGTGATCGGCATGGCCATTCGAAGCGAAGAAGATGCCGCCAAATTTTATGGCCACATCTCCAAGATGATCGAAAACGACCTGGTGCGTGTAAAGTTCGAGCATCTCGCCCGGGAAGAAGTCAATCACGGAAGAATGCTGACAGGGCTCTACAGGAAGATGTCGGGGGGGGAGGATCGGCCGCCCAGGATACCCGGTTCGCCCGAGACGGCCGAGGGCGGCGGGGTGCCGGAGGGCATGGCCGACTCTCTCGAATCCCTGTTGAAACGTGCCTTGCAGCGGGAACAGAAGGCCGGGGCATTTTACAGGGATGCGGCGGATCGGGCCACTGATCTTTCAGGGCAGAGAATACTGCGATACCTTGCGGATGTGGAACACGGTCACGAATTGATGCTCGAAAAGGAATTCGAGGCCTATCTTCGGGACAAGGACTGGTATGTCGGGAAGGAACCGGAATTGATCCATGTGGGACCTTGAGGGCGACGGTCATATCCCCTGACATTTCGCTGCCTGAATCTTATCCCATCCAGAATTTTGCATCCGCGTCGCAGGTCTACGGATGTCTCAGGATGACAGTCTCCTCCTGTCGTTGATTGAATCATTGGGTCTTGTCCCGCCCCGGGTCCTCTTGGGCGGGAAGGCGCAAAAAAGGGAACCGGGAGTTTCCGCTTGCCTTATTCCGGCTCTGGAGTACACTAATTCGTTTTCTACCCTTACACCCATTAACTTGCGTTACCCTTGGGGCTGAAACAAGAGGGCAACCTTTTTACCTTTAAGGAAATGAACGATTCTAAAACTCAAACATCCATGCCCGGGAAGTCGAATCTATCCATTTCAGAGCTGGTCCTGAAGATCGGGGCGGCCACCCTGAGCCGCTTGTGCCTCAATACGGCCAGACGGTTCCCCTATCCTTTCGCCCCCGCTCTCAGCCGGGGTCTCGGCGTACCCCTGACGGCCGTTACGTCCCTGATTGCCGTCAATCAGGCAACGGGCATTCTCGGGGCTTTCTTCGGCCCCTTCGGGGATCGTTTCGGCTATCGAATCATGATGCTGACGGGGCTCGGCATGCTGGTGGTGGGGATGTTTGCCGGCGGCCTTCTGCCCTTTTACGGGGTTGTTCTGCTGGCCCTTCTTCTGGCGGGCCTGGGTAAGAGCCTTTTTGACCCTGCCATACAGGCCTACGTCGGGGAAAGGGTTCCGTTTCATCGGAGGGGGTCGGTGATCGGTGTGCTCGAAACCAGTTGGGCGGGCAGTACTCTGGTGGGCATCCCCCTGATCGGACTCCTTATTGACGGCTTGGGTTGGCGGGCTCCTTTTTTTGCCCTGGGCGGCCTGGGGCTTGTGGGTCTGGTGTGCTTTTATTTTCTCATTCCAAGAGATGTCAAGAGAGGGGGAACCTCACGCGGACCGAGTGCGCTCTTACGGGCCTGGGGAAAATTGTTTCGGGAAAAGTCGGCCCTGGGCATGATGGGGTTTGCCTTTTTTGTCAGCCTTGCCAACGATAATCTTTTTGTGATCTATGGCGTTTGGCTCGAGGAGAGCTTTGGTTTGAGCATCGTGGCTATCGGAATCGGTACGGGAATCATCGGGGTGGCAGAACTCCTGGGCGAGGCCCTGACCGCCTCTTTGTCCGACCGTCTGGGATTGAAGCGTTCGGTGATCGTCGGGCTCATCCTCTCGGGGACAAGTTATGCCCTTTTGCCCTTTGTCGGCCACACCCTGTCCTGCTCTCTCGGCGGACTCTTTTTCGTCTTTCTCACCCTCGAATTCAGCATCGTCACTTGTCTTTCCCTTTGTACCGAGGTCCTTCCCGCCTACCGGGCCACGATGATGTCAGGGTACATCTCTGCAGCCGGACTCGGACGGGTCCTCGGTGCCATGATAGGCGGGCCGGTCTGGGTGGCCGGTGGATTGAAGGCCATCAGCCTGGTTTCAACCCTTGCGACCATTCTGGCCCTGGTCGTCCTGGTTCGGGGATTGCGGCACTGGCAACGGGCACAGCGTCGCTGAGCCCAGGGGCTGACAAAGTGTAAAAGATGTTGACTCCTCAAGGCTGGAGACCCTTTGAGGGCATCCCTGAATAAATTGTGGTTTATCGATTTTTATCAAGGTGTTATCTTATTCTTATTAATTCTTGTTTTTTGGAACATTTGTTGCTTTTTGGGTATGATAAACACCATCTATTTGGGTATAATGACGAGGCATCCTGGAACGATGGACTCCTTAACCACAGATTCAATGAGAATCTATGGGAATTTGAGGTGGAATGGCGCGGAAATGATCACGGGCCTGGACCCTTTGGATACTAAAAATAATTATATTTCCTTTGTTTTTAATGAAATATATTGTCTTATTTTTGCCGTAAATTTAATTCTTTCTACCAAAAATTATAAAATTTGTCAGGAATAAGAGAAAGGAGGCAGAGGGAGCCATGAGTTCAGAGAGTCCATTAAAAGGTAAAAGTATTCTTGTGGTGGATGATGAGCCGGATATCCTTGAGACCGTGGCAGAAGAGCTGGATATGTGTCTGGTCGATAAGGCGAAAGATTATGAAACGGCCATACAATACCTTACCGGTTACACCTATGATATCGTTGTGCTGGATATCATGGGCGTCAACGGATTTGATCTCCTTCAGAATGCGGTAGACAGGGGGTTCCCTGCGGTCATGCTCACCGCCCATGCCCTGACCCCGGAGGCATTAAAAAAATCCATCAAATTGGGGGCCGTCTCTTTCCTGCCCAAGGACAAGATTCCTGAACTCAAGATGTTTCTTGAAGATGTGGTCCTAGGGGCGGGCAGACCGGTTTGGGAAAAACTCTTCGACAAATTGGGCAATTATTTCAACCGGCATTTTGGTCCGGACTGGAGAGAAAAAGACAAATTTTTCAGAGAATTCGAAGAGACCCTCAAAGCAACCATGCAATGAACCCCACCGTCCCAAGGCGGATCGCGTGTGACGGGACAGTTGTTGCTATAGGGCATTTGGTCGACTCCTTTTTTTAAGGGCCGGTTCCATTTCGTCCCTTTTCGGGGTGGTTGGGGTGTGCCTTTGTCAAAACGACTCCAAGAATGACCGCCTTGATCGTATATCCCTTTGCTTTCCAATGACGTGTACGCCTCCTTCATGCATGGGGCGGAGGCCGCGGTTCATTCAAGACCGTATGCCACAGCTTCGTGTAACGAACGGGCGCCTCATGCAATCATGGGCGTCCGTTCGGCCTTAGAGCCTTCAATCGGTGAATCTCCCCCTTTAAAGACAGATGTATCTTCTCTTTTCCTCAAAGGCACTTGGATCATTCTGCCCTTGAAATGAAAAAAATTGTGAAAACCGTCTTGACAATTGAAAAATTGTGTTTAATTTTTTCGGAATCTATTATAGGTAAGT
>CAYNYM010000220.1:0-5997 GCA_964401325.1 uncultured Desulfobacteraceae bacterium
AACCCGGGACGGGGCCAAAGGCAAGATCGTGACCTTCGTGGTCAGTGAAAAGCCCTCCATCGGAACAATCGTTTTCAGGGGCAACAAAAAGATCAAGGAGAAGGATCTCAAAGAGGAGGTCGGTGTAAAGCGTTATGCTATCCTGAATCTCAACGATATCAAGCAGAGCCTGAACCGATTGAAGGAGGTCTATCGGCAGAAAGGATTCTATAACGTGGACATTCGGGAAAGGATCGAGGATCTTCCCGAGAATGAAGTCGCTCTGACCTATGAGATCAATGAGGGTGAGAAGGTATTCATTGAAAAAATTGAATTTGTCGGCAACTCCAAATATGATGGCGACGATCTCAAGGATCTCATGGAAACGAGGGAAAAGGGCTTTTTCTCCTGGTTTACGAAGTCCGGTCTCCTTGACAAGAAAAAACTGGAGTTCGATATCCAGAAAGTCACCGCCTTTTATCATAACCATGGATTTATCAAGGCAAAGGCGGGAGAACCCAAAGTCACCTATGAAGAGGGTAAAGGCCTGACCATTAGCACCGAAATCATCGAAGGCCCCCGATATGAGGTCCACAATGTGGCCGTAGAGGGCGATTTGATAAAGGCGCCCGAAGAATTGCTGGAAAAAGTAAATATCGAAAAGGAGCAGTATTTCAACCGGGAAATCGTTCGCAAAGACACGCTCCTGTTGAGGGAGGTCTATGCCGATGAGGGGTATGCCTATGTGGACGTGGCGGCCTTTACCAAAGAAGATGATGAAAAGCATCTCGTGGATATCACATACCGAATGTCCAAGGGGGAGAAGGTCCGCCTGGAGCGAATCAATATTGAGGGTAACACGGTCACACGCGACAACGTGATACGTCGTGAACTCCAGGTCATCGAAGGGGACTATTTCAGCGGAAAGGGGATGAAGAAGAGCACGGAGAATCTCAACCGCCTGGGCTATTTTGAAAACATCGAGATACAGCCCCAAAAAGGGGCAAGCGATGATCTCATGGTTCTGGATATCAACGTCAAGGAAAGGGCGACCGGGTCCTTTAGCGTGGGCGCGGGATACAGTTCCTATGATAACGTCCTGGGGTCCTTCATGATCACGGAAAGAAATTTTCGCGGAAAGGGACAGACGCTCTCCGGACAGGCCAGGCTCGGGTCCAAGACGACCGAGTTTGATGTCAAATTTCTGGAACCCTGGCTTTTCGGCAAACGACTTAAGATGGGGATCGATGCCTTCAAATGGGAGCGTGAGTACGACGACTACACCAAGGACAGCCTTGGCGGGGCCCTCAGATTCAGCTTTCCCATAGGATTGGATGAATACACCGATGCCCTGGTGAAATACCGCTATGACGATGCCGATATCAGTGATATCGACGACGATGCCGCATTGGCCATTAAAGATATGGAAGGCCGCAATGTGACCAGCAGCCTGCGCTTAGGGATCGAACGGGACTCCAGGAACAGGCCCTGGAATACCTCCAGGGGATCGGAGAATAATTTCAATTTTGAATACGCCGGCGGCTTTTTGGGCGGCGACGTCGCGTTCAACCGCTATGAGCTTAAGAGCGCCTGGTATTTCCCGGTTTGGAAGGAGACCGTCATCAAGGTACAAGGGAGATGGGGTTATATCGACAACAGACCCCAAGACGGGAAGCTGCCCATTTTTCAGAAGTACTTCTTGGGCGGGATCAACACGGTCCGCGGTTTTGAGTATCAGGATATCTCCCCCAGAGACCCCGCTACCGGCGATAAGATCGGCGGGGAGAAGATGATGGTCTTTAACCTTGAGTACCGATTTCCGCTGTACACGGAGCAGGGCGTCGTGGGGCTTGTATTTCTGGATGCGGGGAATGTCTTTGGAAAAGAAGATAGTTATTCCTTCAGCGGCCTCAAGAAGTCGTTCGGCACGGGGGTCAGATGGTATTCTCCCATGGGACCGATTCGTGTGGAATACGGTTGGGTGATAGGTCCCGAGGAGGACGAACCTTCCGGTAACCTGGACTTCTCGATTGGAGGCGTTTTTTAATCCGCCGGTAACGGAAAAGGGTTTAAATTCAAGCCGCTTGCGGCGTTGCAATATCTTTGCAGACACCCCCGCTGCTCTGCGGCGGGGTAGTTCATTCAAGAGCGGGGGACTGGAGAGGACCGGGCGGGTCCTGTGACAGGATGCAAACAAACAGATAAGGGGGAAATATGAAGCTTATTGGACGATTGATACCCGTATTGGTTATTCTTTTGTTTTTCTGCAGCAATGCCTTTGCCGCTGCAGAAAAGATCGGCGTGGTGGATATGGAAAAATTCCGTGAACAATCCGTGTCTTTTCAAAAAACCTTCTCGACGATCAAGAAAAAGGCCGATGCCATGCAGGCAAAACTTGATAAGGAAAGAGATGCCTTGCGCAAGCTGGAGGAGGATTTTCAAAAGCAGAAACTGATGCTGAACCTCGACGCCCAGGAAGACAAACAGTTGGCCTTGGAGAAGAAAAAGAGGTATGTGAAATATCTTTATGAGGATTTTTCCTTTGAAATGAAGGCCGCCGAAATGGACACCCAGAAACGTATCGGGAACGTACTGAATAAGATCGTGAAGAAGATCGGCGAAAAAGAAGGCTATTCCGTGATCATAGAGAAGCGGGCCCTGGGTTTGATCTATTACAGCCCGGCTATCGATATTACGAGCAAAGTGGTTCAGATTTATGACAGAGAGAATCCCTAGGGCGCACCGATCCGGTCGGTGGACAAGGAGTTGATCATTGGGCTATACCCTCGGAGATATTGCCGATTTACTCAAGGGGGATCTATTAGGGGAACGTGAAATCGCCATTACCGGCGTGAATGCCCTTGAGAAGGCATCGGGAGGAGAACTTTCCTTTTATGCCGATCCCCGCTTTAAAGAGGCCCTTAAGAGCACAAAGGCCGCGGCCATCCTTGTTTCCAAACGGAATGACCTTTTTTCCGGTTCTCAGATCCTGGTTTCGAACCCGGTCCTGGCCTTTGCCATGGTTACGGGCTTTTTCGCCCCGCCGCCGTCCTCCAGGGCACCCGGCATCAGTGAAGGGGCCGTGATCCATGAAGCCGCTCGAATCGGAAAAAATGCCGTGATCTATCCCCATGTCTACGTGGGAGAGGGGGCCGTGATCGGGGACGACGTCATCCTGTTTCCGGGCGTTTTTATCGGGGATAGGGTGCGGGTCGGGTCCCGCTCAATCATCTACCCAAACGTCAGTGTCCTTCATGATTGTCTGATCGGGAATGAGGTCATCATCCACGCGGGAACGACTATAGGGAGTGACGGTTTCGGCTTTGTTCGCGACGGTTCGGTCAATGTCAAGATTCCCCAGACCGGTATCGTTCAGATCGATGATGACGTGGAGATCGGAGCCAATAACGCCATCGATCGTGCCGCCCTGGGAAAGACCTGGCTCAAACGGGGAGTCAAAACGGACAACCTGGTTCAGATCGCCCACAATGTGGTCATAGGAGAGGACACGATCGTCGTGGCCCAGGTGGGCATCTCGGGCAGCGTCTGCGTCGGGCACCATGTGGTTATCGGAGGGCAGGTCGGAATAGGTGACCACTTGGAGATCGGTGATCGGGCCATGATCGGGTCCCAGTCCGGTGTGGCCAAATCCCTTGCCCCAGGAGAAATCGTTTCCGGCACCCCCACCATGCCCCATAGGCTCTGGCTGAGGACCAGGAGCCTTATCACGCGCCTTCCGGATCTCAACGCCCGGGTCAGGAAGCTGGAAAAGAAAATTCAGTCGCTGGAAAAGCAAATGGAATAGTGCCCAATTGGCAGTTTTGGGGCTCGACAAGGCCCGGAAGGAAATTGGGACCCACAGGTGACACAGTTGGACCAACATACAAGGAGTCAGGTGGAAGATGAAACTCCCCCTCTATTATGATGACATTGTTAAGCTCTTGCCCCATCGTTACCCCTTTTTGCTGGTAGACAGAATTACGGAAATGGAACCGGGAAAGAGGGTCGTGGGGATCAAAAACGTATCCTGCAACGAACCCTTTTTCCAGGGGCATTTTCCAGATAATCCGATCATGCCCGGCGTTTTGATCATCGAGGCCATGGCCCAGGTCGGCGGCGTGATGGCACGCCTTACCATGCCGGAAGTCCTGGAGGGGGAGGGTCCGGACGGACTCTTCTTTATGGCAATAGACAAGGTCAAATTCCGTAGGCCCGTTGTGCCGGGTGACCAGCTCGTTTTTGAGCTGGAGGCCCTGAGGACCGGGTCAAAGGTCTGGAAGATGGGCGGAAAGGCCTTTGTCGACGGCAAGCTCGTTGCCGAGGCGCAACTCCTGGCGTCCATCGGTTAATCTTCTCATTAAGGAGACCCTCATTATGGAAATCCATTCTTCGGCCGTGGTAAGTCCCCATGCGCAGCTTGATGAAGGCGTCAAGGTGGGGCCCTATAGCGTCGTAGGCGATCACGTTACCATAGGTCGAGATACTTATATCGGCCCCCACGTGGCCATTGAAGGCCACACGACCATTGGCGAGCGAAACAAGATTTACCCCTTCGTATCCATCGGCTCCCCCCCTCAGGACATCGGCTACAAGGGGGAAGATACCCGGCTGATTATCGGGAACGACAATGTCATAAGGGAATACACCACCGTCAACCGGGCAACCACCAAACAGAACTGGGAAACGGTGATCGGCAACCGCAACTATGTCATGGCCTATGCCCATATCGCCCACGATTGCGTGCTCGGAGATTACGTCATTATGTCCAATGTGGCCACGCTGGGTGGGCACATCACCGTGGGGGATCATGCCATTCTGGGTGGTCTGGTGGCTATCCATCAGTTTGTGCGGATCGGGGCCTATGCTTTTTTAGGCGGAAAATGCGGTGTGGACAGGGACGTTCCGCCCTATATGATAGCCGCGGGTTCCCGGGCCAAGCTTTACGGTATCAATCGCCGGGGTCTGGCCCGACAGGGGTTCTCGGAGCAGGCCATAAGCGGTCTGAAAAAGGCCTATCAAATCATTTGGCGTGAAAACAGGAGGTTCAGCGAGGGCCTTGATCAGGTCCGGCGTGAAATCGAACCCTTCCCGGAACTGAACGAACTCCTCGATTTTTTTAACGGTTCGAACAGGGGAATCCTGCGTTAGAAGGCGGGAGGCCAGAGACGGATCGTCCTGCCTGATAATGATTCAGAGTGCAAGGCACTTCAACCGGGTGGGAGCCCGCATCGGTAATTTTGAAAAGGTATGTCTGAACAGAACAATATCCTGGGCATTATCGCAGGTGGGGGAAATTTCCCCCTGCTGTTGGCCGAGGCGGCCAGGTCTCGGGGAATGCGGGTGGTGGTTATCGCCCATCATGGGGAGACGGATCCAGCCCTTGAAGAAAAGGTCGACAAGACCGTCTGGGTAAAACTGGGACAGCTTGGCCAGGTGATCGGCGCCCTGAAAAAAAATGGGGTTCGAAAGGCCGTGATGGCCGGAACCATTGCCAAACGTCGCATGTTCAGCGGCATCAAACCGGATCTGAAGGGGTTGGCCCTGATGTCCCGGTTGGCAATCTTTCACGACGACGGCATCCTCAGGGCCGTGGCGGAGGAACTGAATTCCAACGGCATCGAAATTGTTCCTTCCACCTTTTGTATGCCGGATCTGCTGGCCTCCCCGGGGCGGCTGACCAGGAAGAAACCTAACCGAAATGAGAAGGAAGACATCGCCTTTGGATGGCAAATTGCCAAAGAGCTGGGGCGGCTGGACATCGGGCAGTGTGTGGTGGTAAGAAACAAGACCGTCCTGGCCCTGGAGGCCATTGAAGGGACGGATGAAACCATTCTCAGGGGCGGCGGACTGGCCGGGGAAAAGGCGGTCATCATCAAGCTCAGCAAACCGAACCAGGACCTGCGATTTGATGTGCCCACCGTGGGACTTCGAACCATCGAAACCATGGTGCAGGTGAAGGCCTCCGTGCTCGCGGTCGAGGCGGGTAAAACCCTTTTATTCGACAAATCGGCAATGATC
>CAYNYM010000221.1:0-5927 GCA_964401325.1 uncultured Desulfobacteraceae bacterium
GGGGAAAATATTGAACGGTCCCCCAATAACAATTAAGAACTAATAATTCACAATTCATCAATACCAAAGGTTCCTCCGGGGGCGATTGAGGAAAATATGATAAAAATTAGAGCAACCACCATCCTTGCCGTGCGTCACAACGGCAGGGCCGTCATGGCCGGGGATGGGCAAGTGACCCTCAACGATACCGTTATGAAACACAAGGCCGTTAAGGTCCGTTTTATGTATAAGGACAGGGTGCTGGTGGGGTTCGCCGGGGCCGCGGCGGATGCCTTTAATCTGTTTGAGCGGCTCGAAGGCAAATTGGAAAAGTTCAACGGGAATCTGACCCGGGCCGCCGTGGAACTGGCAAAGGATTGGCGTACCGATAGGATTCTCAAGCGATTGGAGGCCCTGCTGCTGGCGATGGATGAGGAACACACCTTTATCATTTCCGGGACCGGGGACGTCATCGAGCCGGACGAATCCGTGGCCGCCATTGGGTCGGGGGGGGCCTATGCCCTTGCCGCTGCAAAGGCCCTGATGGCCCATTCTGATCTGGATGTCGCCGACATCGTTCGGGAGGCCATGAAAATAACGGCCTCGATCTGTCTTTATACCAATGAGCATATCGTCATCCACGAGATTGGTGAAAACGAATGAAAAACGAAACGAATATCATGATAAGGGATCAGTTCGAGCAGGTCTTGAAACCCCGGGAAATCGTATCGGAACTGGATAAGTACATTGTGGGTCAGATGCAGGCCAAGCGGTCCGTGTCCATTGCGCTGCGAAACAGGTGGAGGCGGCAGCAGGTTCCCCCGGATCTGCGGGACGAGATAGCCCCCAAGAATATCATCATGATCGGGCCTACCGGTGTGGGCAAAACGGAAATTGCCAGGCGTCTGGCCCGGCTCGCAAGGTCGCCCTTCCTCAAGGTGGAGGCCACGAAGTTCACCGAGGTGGGCTATGTGGGCCGCGATGTGGAATCCATGATAAGGGATCTTACGGAACTGGCCATCAATTTGGCCAAAAAGGAGGAACAGCAAAAGGTCGAGACAAAGGCCGCGGAACTTGCGGAGGAAAGGATGCTCGACATCCTGCTCCCCAAACGCAGGGAAGAACCCGGGGAAGAGGACGACACAGACAAGGAAAAGGTCCTGGAAGTGGTCAGGGTGGACAAGTCGGAGATCAATACCACCCGGGAAAAACTAAGACGCCTGCTTCGAAGCGGAAAACTGGACGGGCGGTATGTGGAACTGGAGGTTGAAAACAGAAACACCCCGATGGTGGAGATCTTTTCCAATGCAGGCCTCGAGGAGATGGAATTCAATATCAAGGAGGTCTTTGGCAACATCTTCCCTTCAAAAAAGAAAAAGAGACGGGTGAAGATCCCCGAGGCCATGGAAATCCTTTTTCAGGGGGAATCTCAGAAGCTGATCGATATGGATCAGGTGGTTGAAGAGGCCGTCAGAATGACGGAACAAAACGGCATTATCTTCCTTGACGAACTGGACAAGGTGGCCGGGTCCGAATCAAAACACGGCCCGGATGTTTCCAGGGAAGGGGTCCAACGTGATCTTCTGCCCATTGTGGAGGGGTCCACCGTGATCACCAAGTACGGTATGGTGAGGACCGATCACATCCTCTTTATTGCCGCAGGCGCCTTCAACCTGAGCAAACCCTCCGATCTCCTGCCGGAACTTCAGGGACGATTTCCCATCAGGGTGGAGCTGGATTCCCTGTCCATGGAAGACTTTGTGCGGATCCTCACGGAACCCAAGAATGCCCTGATTCTTCAATACGAAGCCCTCCTTGAAACTGAAGGCATTGAACTGGTCTTCGAAGAATCGGCCATCGAAGAGATCGCCTCCATTGCGAGCACGGTCAATGAACGCATGGAGAACATCGGGGCAAGACGCCTTCATACGGTCATGGAGAAGCTCCTGGATGAAATATCCTTCGACGCACCGGATATGGAGAGCAAGAAGGTCGTCATCGATCGTAATTATGTGATTGAAAAATTGGAAGATATTTTCGAGGATGAAAATCTGAGCCGGTACATCCTATAAAATTTTTTTTAAAAATTTCATATAACGCGGCTTGGCCGCTTTAGAAAGAATTTCAAGGTATTTCATTTTGGTCAAAAGTGGTCGAGAGTATAAAGAGTCTCAAATGGGAATCTTTTTAGTCCAGGGTGGGAGAAAATGAAAAAAGAGATGTCCAGGGCCAAGGTGCTCATCGAGGCCCTTCCCTATATCAGGCGCTTCAACAATGCCACCATCGTGGTAAAATACGGCGGGCATGCCATGGTGGACGAGACCCTGAAAAAGAATTTTGCCCTGGATATCATCCTGATGAAATATGTGGGCTTCAACCCTATCGTCGTTCACGGTGGCGGTCCTCAGATCGGTGATTTCCTCAAGAGGCTGTCCATCGAGTCCGAATTCGTGGACGGCATGCGTGTGACCGACAAGCAGACCATGGACGTGGTGGAGATGGTTCTTGTGGGCATGGTCAATAAGGAGATCGTCGCCCTCATCAACCAGAACGGCGGGCAGTCGGTGGGGCTCTCGGGAAAGGACGGCCAGCTGCTCAACGCCAGGAAGATGAAGTACGTCAAGAGCAAGGGAAACGATCAGCCTCCGGAGATCATCGACATGGGCATGGTGGGCGAGATCGTCTCGGTAAAGACCCGTGTTCTTGAGAGTCTCATCGAAAGCCGGTTTATTCCGGTCATCGCCCCGGTGGGGGCCGGAAAAAAAGGGGAGACCTATAATATCAATGCGGATTTTGTGGCCGGACATGTCGCGGCCGCCCTCAAGGCAAGGAAGTTGATCCTGCTGACCGATACCGAGGGCGTGCTCGACAAGGAGGGAAGGCTCATCTCTACGATTCGAATGGAAGAGGCCGACAAGTATGTGGCCGACCGCACCATAAAGGGCGGGATGATCCCCAAGACGCGTTGCTGTCTCGAGGCCATCAAGGGCGGGGTCAGAAAGGCCCATATCATTGACGGCCGCAGGGAACACGCCCTGTTGCTGGAGATTTTCACGAAAAGGGGGATCGGGACGCAGTTGATCCGTTGAGGAATGGATATCTTGTATGCGTTTAGGTTTTTGAAAAAATGAATTTTTTGGGTCATGGCAGTCACTTTTCAAAAACGAGGGCCTAACGGGAAGCTCGATGAAAACGGGGCAACGAGGGCGGCGATGAACCTTTGGTAGAAAACGCTCGGGCTAAGATGTGCATGGCAAAGGCGGGAGGTTCCGCTTCGCCCGCCTTGGCGAAGATCTTTTGCGGCTTCCCGGGCAGCGTTTTTTTCGTTTTTGAAAAGAGATTGCCATGACCCATCCACCGTCGAATGCATTTTAAAAAGCTAAACAGTTACAAAACTTGAGATTAAACCAACGCAAGTCGTTGTGAGTGATAAACAACTGAGAGGAACACGGAAGATGAACAATCAATCAAAAAACACCGAGACCATGGAACGGGCCGACCGGGTCCTTTTCCAGACCTACAAGCGCATACCCATTGTGCTGACCCGGGGACAGGGTTGCCGGGTGTGGGACGAGGACGGCAAGGAGTACCTTGATTTTGTGGCCGGAATCGCGGTCTGCGCCCTGGGACACAGTGCGCCCCTGGTCAGCCGTGTGCTACAGGAACAGTCCAAAGAACTGGTCCATGTATCCAATCTCTATTACACGAAACCGCAGGTCGAATTGGCGGAACTTCTGGTGAAACACTCCTTCGCCGATCGGGTCTTTTTTTGTAACAGCGGGGCCGAGGCCAATGAGGCGGCCATCAAACTTGCACGGCGCTATTCGAAGGAAAAGTTCGGCCCGGGGAGACACCGGATCATCACCATGGAGGGTTCTTTTCACGGGCGCACCATGGCCACCCTGTCCGCCACGGGACAGAGCAAGATCCAGACCGGATTCAATCCACTCCTCGGCGGCTTCGAGTATGTGCCCTTCAACGACCTCAGGGGCCTGGAAAAGGCCATAGACGACTCGGTTTGCGCCGTGATGCTCGAACCCATTCAGGGTGAAGGCGGGGTGGTTTTTCCGCAATCCGATTACCTGAAAGGGGTCAAGGAGATCTGCCTGGCCAAGAACCTGCTTTTGATCTTCGATGAAGTTCAGGTGGGAATGGGGCGGACAGGAAAATTGTTCGGCCATGAAAACTTCGGGGTCACCCCCGATATCATGACCCTGGCCAAGGCCCTGGGTAACGGACTCCCGATCGGCGCCATGATGGCGACGGAAAGGCTCAGCCAAGCCTTCGGTCCCGGCAGTCATGCCACCACATTTGGCGGCACCCCTCTGGTGACGGCCGTTGCAGCGGCCGTACTCAGGAGTCTTCTCGAGGACGGTTGGATAGATCATTGCCGGGAAACGGGCAAACACTTCAAGCAAAGACTTGAATCGCTTGCCGTAAAATATGCCTTTATCAAGGAAATCCGAGGGCTTGGACTGATGTTGGGCGTGGAGCTCGACCGGCCGGGAGCCCCGGTGGTCGAGGCCTGTCTGGAAAAGGGGTTTCTGATCAATTGCGCGCAGGAGAAGGTCCTGCGTTTCGTGCCTCCACTCATCGTATCAAGGGAAGAGGTCGATCGTTTTGTCGATGCCCTGGATGAGGTGTTTGCGTCGCTGTGAGAGCGGGGTCCGGCCGCTGTCGCTAAAACTGCGGCCACGGGGGGTCAAGGAATCCAAATGTCAGATGAACCCTGACATGTTATAGGTGTTAAACCTTATTGAAAAGTAACTACTCAGCTAGATAGGCCGTGAGGTACCGCAGGAAGGGAATATGCGTGATCACATATCGAGCAACCATTTCCCAAAGAAGAAATGTATTGTGGAAGCCGAGAAGGTTTTGGGCGCCCTGCTTCGATCAATGCGCGGATAGCGAAGGGTTCGGAAACGAATAGCCTTTAGCATACAGCCTAAACAACCTGAACAGTTACTCTTTCTTTTATAGCTATCCGGCCGCATGCGGATTTAATGCGTAGTAAGAAAAATATGTGAGTCTAAGGAGGATATAACATTGAGTGAGAAAATAAAAAAAATCGTGCTGGCATACTCCGGGGGTCTTGACACCTCGGTGATCCTGGCCTGGTTGCAAGACGTCTATGAATGTCCCGTTATCGCCTATGCCGCGGATGTGGGTCAGGCGGATGAAACAGAGGGCCTCGAAGAGAAGGCCATGGCCACGGGCGCCGAAAAGGCCATTGTGGACGACCTCAAAGAGGAATTCGTGCGTGATTACGTGTGGCCGGCCCTCAGGGCCAACGCCATCTATGAGTCGGGTTATCTCCTCGGCACATCATTGGCAAGACCCCTGATTGCCAAGCGACAGGTGGAGGTCGCCCGGGAATTCGGGGCCAATGCGGTCAGTCACGGGTCGACCGGAAAGGGGAACGATCAGGTCAGGTTTGAAATGGCCTACATGTCCCTTGCCCCGGATCTGGCGATCATCGCCCCCTGGAAGACCTGGGATTTCAAGGGCAGGGAGGATCTTATGGATTATGCCCGTTCCCGGAACATTCCCATTCCCGTATCCAAAGAAAAACCCTATTCCACGGACCGGAACCTGCTCCATATGAGCTTTGAAGGGGGTGTGCTCGAAGATCCCTGGAATGAGCCCCTGGAGGATATGTTCATGCTGAGCGTTTCTCCTGAGGCGGCACCCGATAAACCGACCTATTTGGAGATCGGGTTCAATGCGGGAAATCCGGTGGTCGTAGACGGTGAGGCCATGACCCCGGCCGAACTCCTGACCCATCTCAATGCCGCGGCCGGAGAGAACGGCATCGGCCGGTTCGATATCGTGGAGAATCGTTACGTGGGCATGAAGTCCAGGGGGGTCTATGAGACACCGGGGGGAACGATCCTGAGAGTGGCTCACCAGGGGATGGAGTCCATCACCATGGACCGGGAGGTCATGCA
>CAYNYM010000222.1:0-5927 GCA_964401325.1 uncultured Desulfobacteraceae bacterium
AGGATCATGTTGGTTTCGGGTTTCCCCACCCATCCTTCCTCCACGAGCGGAACCAGGAGGGGGCAGGGCCGGGCAAAGACTTTGAGAGCGGGATTTAGTTTGTGCAGTTCTTGTTCATAAACCTTTGACTCGATCGTGGCCCGGGTGCCGATTATTCCGATGCGGCTGCATCGGCTGGCCGCAACGGCGGCTTCGGCCAGGGGAATGGCCACTCCCAGGACGCGCCGGTCCGGATAATGGGTGGGCAGCCATTCCTGCTGAATCCTCCTCAGGGCCTTGGCCGAAGCGGTGTTACAGGCCAGGATGATCAATGTGGCACCCTGCCGGAAGAGAAATGCGACGGCCTGCCGCGTATATTCATAGACGATCTTCAGGGATTTGTTGCCGTATGGTGTGCGGGCGTTGTCGCCGAAATAGATATAGTCGAACTCGGGCAACTCATCCATGAAGACCTTTAGAATCGTCAACCCGCCGAATCCTGAATCAAATACACCGATCATGGATCACCTCAAATAAATTCCGGATGAGCCTTAGCTCATAGCACAGGAAGGAGGTCTTTGTCAGCCTTTCCCTCTGGGAGAGGAGTGATGTCCAAGTTGCGTCATGGTTTTTTCTGATGGCCGCTGGGGCGAAACGGGAACGAACATTTCCGGATGAGCCCTCATTGGGTTTAATCGATGTGACGAGCGGGGGAGGGGCCTGTTGCAGGTGATCAAATCGGCCTTATTTTGAGAAAAACAACAAGGGGAAAAAAATGAATGACAAGAAAATATTTTTTTCGATAGTCGCGATAACCCTGCTTTTCCTTATATCCGGATGCGTGATCGGGAATTATGGAAGAATCACCCGAGAGTATGCGGCCGATAGCGGCTTGACTCTCCAGGTGCTCAAAGGCAACTGGCAGGATTATGATGTCTCTTACGCGGGCATGGCCAAAGATAACCCCAGAGGAATCCTGTTCGATCCAAAAAAGGACGACAGAAAACTCAGGGGTGACAGATGGGTCGAACTGCTGGACGAAGAGGAGATTTCGACGGTGATTCTCTGGATCGAGAACAACGATCCAAAACTTCGCCCTTATCTCTATCGGTTGATTGGACCGGATCAGCAGGTTTACGGGTATGTCTATACCGCGACCAACCATGTGGTCAGCAAGGCGATCGATGATAAGACCCTGTATGTCTTTGATTTGGACTTGCCGGTAACCGTGAGAAGCTCTCACTCGCAGAAGTAAGGCCTTCGAATGCTCACAGGAGATGTGCCCTATTTCTGCCGCGATTCTTCACATTCCACGAGGAGTTCGGGGGGGGCAAGGGATACCATGACTTTTTGGGCGATTCCTCTGCCCAGGGCCAGACGGGAGCAATCGTGACCGACAATCAGTCTGCCCTGGCCGGTATTGTTGATGATTTCCAGAAAATCTCCGCACCGAAAGCCCATGGAGGACAACCTCCCGACAGCCTCTCTCCCTCCTAGGATTTCCCTGATCACGACCCGTTCACCCGGTTTTGCCATGGCCAACGGCATGAAAGGGCTTCTTCGGGACAGACAGTCCCGGCAGATACCGTAGATCTCCATTTTGTGCTGAAGCATGTGAAAACCATTTTGAGTGGCAATCTTTAGCTGAAGTCTCTCCAGATCGTCATTGCTGAATTCCTCAATTTTTCCGCATTTGGTGCAGATGAGATGGTCATGGTGCTTGCCCAGGTGCCGGTGTTCATAGCGTGGGGGCTGTCCGTCGAAATGCTCTTTCTGCGCGAAACCGTGATCTACCCATCGATTCATGCATCGACGGACAAAGCCGGGTTCAAAATCGTAGCCTCTGGCTCTGAGGATTTGCATCAAATCCTCCAGTGTGACGTGCGCCTCCGTACTTAAAAAGGCATCGATGACATTGAGTCTGTCCTCGGTGTCTCCGATGCCGTCCGCTTCAATCAAAGCGCGAAAATTGGATTTCTCCAATAGGTTATTGTTAATCATGTGTTATCTCCATATGAACAAGGACCTTCAGGGCAAGGACTCGGGGGCGGGATGATTAAAGGTCTTTTTTACATTCGGGACAATATCCGATGACGTCCAGACGATGATCGACAATTTCGTATTCATATTTCTTCGCCAGTCGTTTTTCGATAGTATCGAGATCTTCTTCAAAGAATTCAATCACTTTACCGCACCTAAGACAGTGAAGATGGCAATGGTGAGCCTGACCGTAAAAGGGCTCGTAGTGCATGTGTCCGTCTTCATGCCAGACTTCTTTTATGAGACCACACTCCAGAATAAGGGGAATATTTCGATAGATGGACGCCTTGGACACCTTGCTGCCCTTCCGACGAAGTCTCAGATAGAGTTCATCCACATCGAAGTGGACGTTAAGGGAAAAGATCTCTTCAATAATCTGCATTCGCTCGGGCGTATTCCGAAGACCTTTTTGGGATATGAAGGACCTAAAAAGGTCCACCTCCTCACCCATTCTGCGCTCCTATTGCAATTTAGTATCAACAATAATAATCAGCGCAGCGAATGTCAACCGGAATGTCTTTTTTCTGTCTTTAATCCCTTCCGGAGAGGTATCCCAGGTAGCCTTCGATACAATGCCTCATGAACAGCCTTTCTCTTGACTGATCGGCCTCACTCATCAACCCATAGGCCTTCAGGAGCGGATCCGTCTCGAGGAGCCTCCGAAGGCTCGCCTCGACAAGGGACGAGGGGCTTTCGGTCTTTACCTGCCGGATGATTCTTTCCCAGTGTAAGAGTTGCTCCCGGGCCCTGGCGAGAAAGGCATGGGAGCTTTGGCACTTGCCGAAGTGGGGATAACAGAGAACCTGGTCTTCCAGGGTCAGAAGGCGATCAATGCTTTGAGTAAATTGCCGGAGAAAGAAGACCGGGGGGGTCGCGGGCCGGGTGTAATCCAGGCCGTCGACACGCAGGTAGATGCCGCCTGCTTCTCCGGCAAAAAGATGTCCTTCGTAGCTGAAGCTGAGATGGTGAGCCGCATGGCCGGGTGTCTCGATGATTCGAAGACCGGGGACCTCGTTTTCTCGATGGGAAACGAAACATTCCCTTTTGACGGGGCAGATGGGGCCGTAGGTATCCACAAGGTCTCCCAGGACCTTCCGGCTGGCCGCTTCGAGCCTGTCCGGTTCCACCAGATGTCCGATCCCCTTTTCATGGCAAATGATTCGGGCCATGGGAAAGTGATCAAGAAAACCGGCCAACCCCCCGGCATGATCGATGTGGATGTGCGTCAGCAACACGTAATCCACGTGGTCGATATTCATCTTTCCTAGCGAGGCGGTGAGTTGTCCGATGCTGTGGGATGGCCCGACATCAACAAGGATGGTGTGAGCGGCCCGGCACACCCAGGAGCCGATGAAATGAGAAAAGCCGGGTCTGTCTTGTCTGAGTTCGATAAGGGTGGGTTTCATTAGGATTCCGGTCCTCCGAATTACTAGGTACAGGTTTTCATGAATACGATAGCGGATAATATGCAACCAGAACCCTGGATCGTATCTAACCAGGATTCACCATTGATTAAAGGGTGGATCCCCTTCGGCAGGCCATTGCGGATGATGATCAGCCGCCCTGCGCGTGGAAAAGCCCACTTCCCAGTGAGGGAGTGGGCACTCGGATATGGCCAGGACAAACGTTTGTTTTATTCCATAGTCCTTCTATTTGACCCTTCAAGGGGTGTCCGGAATGGATACCATACCGGAACAATTTATCATATTACATTGCGTCAAAACATTCATCGGAATAAAATCGTTTGATAGAGGGATCATTATTGACAAACGGCAGGAAGTGGGCTATGCGAATTGCGAAAGAACAATCGTATGTCTAAGTCCACTTTAAGAGACGTGGCTGCACTGGCAGTCGTAGACCCATCGACGGTTTCCCGGGTACTGAACGGGAAAGCGGTTGGGCGAGTCCGACCGGAAACCAGGGCGCGTATCCTGGCGGCGGCCACCCAGCTTAATTACCAGCCCAATATTCTCGCCAAAGGCCTCAGACAAAGACAGAGCCATACCATTGCTGCCGTGATCCCCGATCTTGTCAGCCCCCACATCCCTGAGATGCTCAAAGGCGTCAAACAGGGGGCAATGGAATATGGGTATGCCATTTTTATCAGTTATCTGGATCAGGGGTCCCTGGAGCAGGAGCAGCACCTGGCCTTGCTGCGGGAAAGCCGCGTGGACGGCCTGGTTCTGCTCTACGACACCCTCAAGGACAACATTGTCACCGATTTGATTGCCATGAACAGCCACTTTGTGATGGTGAATCAGCGGGCCACGGCGAGCAACAACTATGTGATTGTGGACGATGTGGCCGGGGGCCGCATGGCCGTGCAATACCTTGCGGAGCTAGGGCACACACGGATCGCTCATTTGTCGGGCGAATTGATGATCGACTGTGCCCTGAGGCGTTTCCAGGGGTACCGCCAGGGTCTGGCCGATCATGGAATACCCTTCCATCATGCACTGGTGGAGGAAAGCAGTCTGATCTCGTGGTCCGAAGGTAAAAGGGCCATGGAGCGGATGCTTGCCCGGAGGCCGCGACCCACGGCAATCATTGCCGGCAACATCGTGATCGCCACCGGCGCCATGGCCGCCATCCGCGGCGCCGGACTGCGGATCCCCGAAGATATTTCGGTCGTCGGGATACAGGATTCCCCTCTGGCCGAAGTGCTTGTCCCCCCCCTGACCGTGGTGAGGATGCCCCTCCATGAAATGGGCCGGTTGGCAGCCGTTGCCTTGATTGATCTTTTGACCGGCCGTGCTGCCGACATCGCCCCCAAGGTGCTGGCTCCGACCGGAATAGTTCTCCGCCAATCGGCCGGTAAACCGCAACACCGGCCCCCCGTCGAGTGTGAGGGCTGAAGGCCGGATTTTAAAGGCTCCGGCGGTCCGGCTTTTGTGACCGTCAGAACAATGTGTTGCGGAGATGATAGAAAAAGGTAAAGGCATGCCATCGGATAGAAACCATTTTGATTCACCCTGCAAGGTCGATCCCAGGCAGATCGCCCGGAAAGGAATCCCGGAGCTTGGGGCCTATGTGCCCGGAAAACCGATTGAGGAGGTCAAGGACGCCTATAGGCTAAAGGAGGTGGTCAAGCTGGCCTCCAATGAATGTGCCCTGCCGCTTCCTGAAGGGTTGCGGCATGTGATTAACACGGCAATCGTCAACCTGTCCCGCTACCCCGACGGGCACTGCCGCAAGTTACGGCGGCCGGTGGCCGCATACTTGGGCGTTGCGGAGGAGTGCCTCCTGTTCGGGAACGGTGCCGAGGAATGCGTCCGTCTCATCGGCAAGGCCTTTCTGAATCCCTCCGATACCGGATTGATTCCTTCGCCGGTTTCTCTCGCATCTTGACACCCTCTTGGCCGGATCGAATAATGATTATTCCGGAAGCTGAGAGTGTGCTTTTGCGGTGGGTGAACACGAAACGGGACACCCGGTATCGGATGACAGGTCCTGGATGCATCAACGCTTAAACACACAATGGAGAAAGGAGACATTATGAAACGCTTTCAAGTTTACTGGGTTGTGGCCCTTGTGACGATTTTTCTGCTGACGGGATTCGGCATCGGCATTGTCGGCGCGGCCGATCAACTGAAGGTTCTCAAACAGCGAGGCAAGATTATCGTAGGGACGTCCGCCGACTACCCCCCCTATGAGTCCGTGGATAAGAACAGCAAATTTGTCGGATTTGATATGGATATCGTCCGGGAGATAGGCAAGCGCATGGGCCTGAAGGTCGAGATCAAAGATATGGGTTTTGATACCCTGATTGCGGCGCTGCAACAGAAAAAAATCGATCTCGTCATAGCGGCCATGCAGGGAACGACCGAGCGGGATGAAAAGGTCGATTTCTCGATTCCTTACAATTTTGTAAAGGATGCTTTTCTCACCTCCGCCAAGGCCGATGTCAA
>CAYNYM010000223.1:0-5907 GCA_964401325.1 uncultured Desulfobacteraceae bacterium
ATGTTCCCCTGAGGGATTTACTGGTTCCTGACAATTATCGATGTTATCGCCTTCGCTACGATACCCCGCCCGAACACCCCATGCATGGAAAAATCCAGGAAGTCCCGTGTTTTTTGTTCAGGCGTGAGGCGGGGCGTGAAGTTTTATGGGGGGCGACTTTCCGGATTGTCATGGAATTCCTTGATGTCGTTTTCGGCTTTGAACCCCCGGATCTCGGGACTCTTCCGGTGATCCACGGTGTTTTGGACCGGCGCTATCTAAAAGGGTCAGGATGACGGACTCGTGACGTGCCGGCGCAATCATCCCTCCTCTTAATCTCTACGTAAAACAGCTTTGCATGGTCTGGGCGCGGTATTCTCGCGTAAGAATGGTCTATTAGGAATTTTTTACAAACTGAAAAGATTCCTGACAGGTCACCGGAGACCATCACGGTATCCTGATGGGATCAAAATCTAAAGGTGTAATAAATCCAGTAGATTAAATCGTTGCCAGAGTGTTTTTCGCTTTGGTATAATCTTTGCTTCTAGATCAAAGGCAGAAACATGTCGATTGAACCTTAGTTGACGAACCTCACAAAAGGATCCGTCTATGAAAGATGGACCGATTTGAAACGCTGCGAGACGTTTTCAGGTCCATCTCAAATGGCAGTAAGTGAATACCCCCATAGCATCACTCACTGCGGATCCTACTCCCCAAAACCCCCTGAGGCTTTTTAAGCGATCAGGGGGTTTTTTATATCGTGGAAAGGGATGCGGATAACGGGAGAGGCATTGAAAGATCTCTGAGCGTTCCTACTCTAACCGGTGCAGCCAACAATGAGATGTCTTTCATTCAGGATTCCAAGCGTGATGTAATCTCTTCCCTGTATCTTCAGGTTGAGGCCGGATTCCATGGGCATGATTTGGGCTGCGTTCCAGATGACCGAGACATCCTTTTCTCTTTCAAGAATGGCTTTGTTGTAAAGTTTGTAAGAAAGGGCTCGGGCTTCTGCATGAGATCTTCGCTTGGCTGTAACGGGTTTTTTTTCCGGAGCAGAGGAAGGTTTATCGTCGTCCGGGAGGCAATTCCCTTCCAGCCCGGATTGTGTCAGAATGGCGTCTACATCGTCCTGAGAAAGAAGCTTCGCATTTGTGGTCATAACTGTATCCTCCCGCCCAACGTCTTACTTTTGCCGGATAATCGCTGTGTGCATCAGGTCACGAAAGGCCTGAAGTGAACTGATCTATTTATCGGCAGAAGGCGTTTGCAACTTGAGCCCAAGGAGATCCTTCGGCACCCCTGCGCATTATTTTCTCCAGGTCGAAAATTCGGGATGACATGTCCTAAAGGTTGAATCGCCCTTTTCTTTTTTCAATAAATGCGGCCATTCCCTCCCTTCCGTTGGGGTGTTCCGCACACCGTGCCAGGTATTCCCTTTCTTTTTCCAGTTCGGTCTCCAGTGAAGTGTGAAAGGCCTCGCCGATGAGCCTCTTGGATGCGGCAAAGGAGGACAGAGGGCGCTTGATGATGTCACGGATCATTTCTACCGCTCGTTCGAGGGATGTGCCGTCGTCGGTAACTTCGGTTGCAAGTCCCCAGGAAAGGGCCTGATCGGCAGAAATAGGGCGATCAAACACGGCGATTTCCATGGCCCTGGCCAATCCCACCAGTCGCGGAAGCATAAAGGTGCCCCCACCGTCAATACTCAGACCGTTGGTCGTATACCCCTGTAACAGGACGGCCGAAGCCTCCATGACCCTGAAGTCGCATGCGAGGGCCAGAGAAAATCCGCCCCCGGCCGCCAATCCGCGTATGGCCGCAACAACAGGCTTGGGCATGCGTCTAATTTCGAGGATGGCCTGGTGATATTCGGCGGCAAGCACATGGAAGGCCTCGCTACGGGTTTTTCCATACTCGGACAGCCATCTCAGGTCTCCACCCGCACAAAAGGCCTTACCCTCCCCCGTGATCACCACACCCAAGATGTCAGTGTCTTTGGTGATCGAAACCAGTCTTTCCTTGAGAGGACCGATGATCTCGATATTAAAAGCATTGAAGGTCTTGGGGCGATTAAGGGAAAGCGTGGCAATGCCCCCGGAAATTTCATATTTTAATGCGTCTTCCATCAGGCTTCTCCTATCTCAGTGGGTTGAATGAATTTTCATAAGGAGATCATTGAATTTCTCCTCGTTCCAGTCATCTTCAAAGACAATTTCACCTCGTGCATTCTTTCTGACATTCGTTATACCCGGATATTGTGTTTCAATTTTATCCAGTATAGCAAATTGTCTCTTGGCCAGTTTCAAGAGACGATCATTTTCTTCTGCAAGGGTCTTGAGTCGAATCGCATGGCGTACGGTTGCAGCGAGGTCGACAATATTGCATGGTTTCGTAAAGAACCTGAAGATTTCCCCTTCATTGATGGCGCGTATGGCCGACTCAAGGTTGGCATGGCCGGTGAGAATAATCCTGACGGTATCAGGATATT
The DNA here is from genome assembly GCA_964401325.1 of uncultured Desulfobacteraceae bacterium. Lineage (GTDB taxonomy): Bacteria > Desulfobacterota > DSM-4660 > Desulfatiglandales > HGW-15 > CAYNYM01. Next base: position 2,468 of record CAYNYM010000223.1, read on the forward strand.
CTTGTCGCACATGAGCCAGGAATTTTGAACCCGTCATGCCGGGCATTTTTTCATCCGAGACGACAACGTCCACCTGATGCCCGGCCAATATCCCGAGGGCTTCTTCGGCAGATGCCGCAGAAAAAAGATCATATTTTTCGCGAGAAAAAACTTCCGTTAGAAGATCCCTGCTTATTGGGTCGTCATCTACAATCAGAATGCTATGGCTCATTAGGTGAACTCCAATGGGTCAGGCGTTTGAAATGGATGCAGCAGCGCGTTTACCTGCCCACGCTACGTTACCCGATGAAAAATTTTGGTATTAATCGGCCTCTTCTTGAATTCCAGTTTGCCTCGCTGGGGGATATTTCGTGTCTTTTACAAGTGTGCTTTCTGCTATTGTCTTTCAAGATCATGCATTATTCCGGTCACCCCGTCGTGTTCGGGATTGATCTCCCGTATTTTTCGCAGCGCCTCGAGGGCTTTTTGTTTCAAACCTGCTTCGACATAGAGCCGGGCCAAAAAAAGTCTGACATCCAGTTGCCTTGGGTCCAGCCTGATAACCTCAAGGAATGCCCTCTTTTTTTAAATGGGCCAAAGCGATTCCGAATAGGATGTCCACGAAAGCTTGACGCCGAGAGAGTCAGCCCTGTCCTTATCTGAAACTCAGGCGGCTTGGGGTTCAGGAGGGGGTGGCGTTTTCTGTCTCTGCTCATCATGTTTATCCAGGTAGTAAAGGGTGGCTCCAACTGGAGCGAAAGAGAGGAAAAAAAGATTCAACACCGGCACTAAGAAGGGCAAGCCGAATCCCAGATGAAAAAGGACCCTCCTCATGAGGAAGATCCATCTTTTTTTGAACGGGACGAGGCGCCTTGCCGGAATGAGATCCGTATTATCCCACGAGAGAAAAACAATAGCCAAGGCTGAGGAAACAACGGCCATGATTGGTCCGAGAAAGGCGATGACCCAGCCGAAAATCATGATAAGCAGGGAAAGGATGATGGGGACGATGGTTCTGGGTATTTCCTGTTTGATGAGATGGAAAAAATTCTGCCAAAAGGAGACACCCTTGGGTTCCTTGATGTGGCCGGTCACCTTCAGTTCGGTAATGCGGGACATATGGTCCATGATGAGGACGCTGAAGAGTATCTGAGAAACAAGGTAGGAGAAGACGGCGGACAGCCCCACAAGAAATAGTGAAACAAGCCAGGAGACGAGGTGCCATAACCAAACGATCCATGGGCTTTCGGGTCTCATCCATAGGAGATCCAAAATTTCCCCGTGATAGGCCAGGATCAGGCCGGAGAGAATGAACATGATGATTAGGACAAGGAGGAATCGAACCAGTCCCCAGAGGAGCAATTTTCCGTTTTTGAGGGCAAACTGAAGGCCTCGGAGATTATATGAAAGCCCATTCAGCAGATCCATGTCGTATTTTCTTTCAATGGGGTTGTCGAAAGTTTGAACGCTCCATCCAGAAATCATGTCGTTCTGGATAAACACCAATTAACCTGTTGTCGGAGAATGTGCATGATATTTTAAGGCACTTTACCTGTTCCTGCACCTTCTTGCAAGGGCCTGACCCTGACGTTGCAAAAAAAACATGACAAGGGATTATTCACAAAATTTAGCTAATATTATAAATAAATAGAAAAGTTTGTTAGAAAATGCACAATTTTTTGTGCATTTTTAACCCTTTTGTCCTTGATGAGCGCACCTGTTTCGGGCTTCGGTCCCGAAGGATGAGATTTGTTTATTTTAAACATAATAAAAAAACAATAAAAAATAAGTAAGATACAAAAATAGGCCTGTTCTTTTGTCTGAAAATCTTTAAGTTTTCCTGTCTTATTCTTTTTTGGCATAGAATTTGAATACTATGTCTGACGTTCAAAACGACTGTATGCTGAAGTTGAGTAATCCCTGTGCTTTCAGTGCCGGGATGATGCAACCTCTCAATTGGAATGATTGACCACTCGATATTCATGGGGAATGCCCTGTTTCAGGGGCTTGTAGGGAAAATGATGCGTTGAAGGACGACTGGGCGTGGCTATTTTTCCCAGGTCGGTTTTTTCGGTAGGGATGATTAGTTAAGATTGACTACCTCTTTGAAGTTCCGGGCGTCCGTAACGCATCATTTTCCAAACACCTATCAAGGGTGGTCGGAAAAAATGGAATCTCAGGCGCTCTAAGGACAAAAGGTTCAAGGATCGAGGAGCCAACCACCCGGATAACTGATGATCGGTAAATACCCATGGGTTCGTTTTTCGAGTTCCCTCGGGAAGACGTTTTCGCCGCCGGTAATGATCAGATCCTTTTTTCGGTCGACAATGTATACGAAAATCTTCTCGTCGTAATACCCGATGTCTCCGGTGTGAAGCCACCCTTTCACAATGGCACCTGAGGTCTCCGCGGGCCTCTTCCAGTATTCCTGCATGATGGATTTGTGGCGGATAATGATCTCGCCTGGGACTCCAACCCGCACATCCCTGTTCTTTTCGTCCACGATCCTCACATGGCACCCCGTGCAGGGCTGTCCTACGGATTTCAGGACCTTCTGTTCATCCACAGGTCGGTCAAGAACCAAATAGTCCCGGGGGTACATGCCGCAAGTCATGGGTCCTGACTCGGTCAGACCGTAGCCCTGAGAGAACACCGGGCCGAATATTTTCAGTACCTTTCGCAACACCTCGACAGGCATGGGCGAACAGGCATAGAATATCTGTTTCAAACTGCCCAAGTCATACTTCTCGATGTCGGGTTGGTTCACCATGGCCACGAGTTGTGTCGGGACCAGGTGGACATCGGTGAGCCTGTAATCCTGGATCGCCTGCATGGCGGTATGGGGGTTAAATGATCGGTCCCCGAGGATCACATTGCATCCGCCTACGTAAAACATATTCCACGCGTGACTGTCCCCACCGGTGTGAAACAAGGGAATAATGACAAGATTTCTGCTGCCCTGTTCGACGGTCATCTCCAGGCACTTCAGCTGATAATTTTCCATCCTGCGCCGGTGGGTGTAAACCGCACCTTTGGGCGTTCCGGTGGTACCGCTGGTAAAAAAGATGATATACGGATCATCCTCCATGATTTGCACATCCGGTTCCCATGACCTGTTTGCAACCAGCCCCTGGTTGCAAACAAAGTCTGGGGCACTGCCCTCGATCGAGATATAGCATCTGACCCTGGGCAGCATGTTTTCTGCGCGGAGTCGAGAGATAATGTCAAGGAGCTCAGGTCCCACGAACAGCGTGGCTGCCTCTGAATAATTGATGAGGTCCCCCAATTCGTCTTTTGAGAGTTTCGGATTGCAGGGTGAAACGATAACCCCCCCCTTCATGGCAGCGCCCACAATATCCATGTATTCCAGGCAATTCCACGCTGCCAGGCCCAGGACCTCGCCCTTTTTCACGCCCATGGTCTGAAGGGCATGGATGAGACTGTTGACCCGCAGGTTGTAC